>JBKPQU010000121.1:0-6862 GCA_046734255.1 Actinomycetota bacterium | reverse complement strand
ACGCTGGAGAACTACCGGCTCGTCCTCCAGTCGGACTTCCCGCGCTACTTCGTCAACAGCGTGCTCGTCACCATCGGTGCCGTCGTCCCGGCCCTGGCGGTCTCGTTCATGGCGGCCTACGGCATCGTCCGCGGGGCGCAGCACCGAGGCTTGCAGTTCATCAACACGATCTTTCTGATGGGTCTGGCCATCCCCATCCAGGCCGTGATCATCCCCGTTTACCTGATCATCATCAAGCTGGGCCTGTACGACACGCTGCTCGCGATCATCCTGCCGTCCATCGCGTTCGCCATCCCGCTGTCAGTGCTCGTGCTGTCCAACTTCATCCGCGACGTCCCCAAGGAACTCTTCGAATCCATGCGGGTGGACGGCGCCAGCGAATGGCGCACGCTGTGGAGTCTGGCGTTCCCGCTGACCCGCCCCGCCATGGTGACAGTGGCCGTCTACAACGGCCTGGCCATCTGGAACGGGTTCCTGTTGCCACTGATCCTTACTCAGACCCCGACTAACCGGCTCCTCCCGCTGGCGCTGTGGAGCTTCCAAGGCCAATACAGCGTCAACATCCCCGCCGTCCTGGCAGCTGTCGTTCTGACCACCCTGCCGATCCTCATCCTCTACGTCATCGGGCGCCGGCAACTCCTCTCCGGCCTCACCGCCGGCTTCAGCAAGTAGAGCAGGCACCAGGACGACGACGACCGGCGGGCACTCTCAAGCCGCTCCTGGTAACAGTTCGGCAGATGGGACCGCCCCTTGCCCTTCTCACCGGGACCCCAATTGCTCGGGACCGTTCGGTGGGACGCCCGCCGTACGCCCAACGATCGCACAGAGAAAGCCAGGCGCATGCCAGCCGTCCTCCACGTCGCCATCACCGGGTCCGACTCCTGGGAGGGGTCCTCGGACCGGCCTCTGCTGACGATCAACCGTGCCGCGGAGCTGGCGCAGGCCGGCGACAACGTGGTCGTGCACGAGGGGGTGTACCGCGAGTGGGTGCGGCCGCGGCGTGGCGGGTCGAGCGACCGGCGGCGCATCACATACCAGGCCGCGCCCGGCGAGCACGTCCTCATCACAGGCGCTGAGCAGGTCACCGGGTGGGAGCAGGTCCAGGGCACCGTCTGGAAGGTCTCGGTGCCGAACGCGCTCTTCGGTGGCTTCAACCCCTTCGCCGAGGAGATCGACGGGGACTGGATCGTCTACGCCGAGAAGGACGCGCCGAAGAAGCACCTCGGCGACGTCTACCTCAACGGGACGAGCTTCTACGAGGTCCACTCCCCGAAAAAGGTGTCGGACCCGCCGCTGCGCACCGAGGTCCTCGACAACTGGACCGGGTTGGTCGACCGTGTGCGGGACCCGGAGCAGACCCGATACGTCTGGTACGCCGAGGTCGGCGACGACTCGACGACGATCTGGGCGAACTTCCAGGGTGCGGACCCGAACTCGGAGCTTGTCGAGATCAACGTGCGGCGGTCGGTGTTCTACCCGACGGAGCATCACTTGGACTACATCACGGTGCGCGGCTTCGAGCTGGCGCAGGCAGCGTGCCCGTGGACCCCGCCGACGGCTGACCAGCCGGGCCTGATCGGCCCCAATTGGGCCAAGGGCTGGGTGATCGAGGACAACGTTCTCCACGACGCGAAGTGCTCGGCGATATCCATCGGCAAGGAGGCCTCCACCGGGCACAACTTTGCGACGGCCCGTGGGGACAAGCCGGGCTACCAGTACCAGCTCGAGTCGGTGTTCGCGGCCCGCCACATCGGCTGGGACTCCGAGCACATCGGGTCGCACGTGATCCGCCGCAACACGATCTACGATTGTGGCCAGAACGGCATTGTCGGGCACCTGGGGTGCGTCTTCTCAACGATCGAGGACAACCACATCTACCGCATCGCGCAGAAGAGGGAGTTCTACGGCTACGAGATCGGCGGCATCAAGCTGCACGCGGCTATCGACGTGGTCATCCGCCACAACCGCATCCACGACTGCTCGCTCGGCACCTGGCTCGACTGGCAGACGCAGGGCACTCGCATCACCCGCAACGTCTACTACGCCAACAACCGGGACCTGTTCGTCGAGGTCAGCCACGGCCCCTACCTCGTCGACCACAATGTCTTCGCCTCCCCCGTGTCTTTCGAGTCGTTCAGCCAGGGTGGCGCATTCGTCAACAACCTGTTCTGCGGCACCCTCCGGTGGGAGCCCGTGATGGACCGCGCCACTCCGTATCATGTGCCGCACAGCACACAGGTGGCCGGCTACGCGGTGATCTACGGAGCGGACGACCGGTATGTGGGGAACGTCTTCCTTGGCGGCGACCTCGACCGCGCCTACGCGCCCGGATCGGCCCTCCACCGTACGGCAGGGTTCGGCCTTGGCGTCTACGAGGGGCACCCGACAACGTTCGCCGATTACCTCAGCCGCATCGAGGCGCAGCCGATGGGCGACCACCAGCGCTTCCCTGGAGTCAAGCAGCCGGTCTACGCCAGCAACAATGTTCACGTGGGTGGGGCTCGCCCATCGGACAGTGAGCCGGACGCACTCGTGCTGACCGGCGATGCCGCCGCAAAGGTCGTTGAGGAAGGCGACGAGGTGTACCTGGAGACCCTGCTCCCCGAGGGCTTCGACGGCGCCAGAGTCGCGGTCGTCGCCGGACTGGACCTGGAGCGCGTGCGCTTCGTGGACGCCGATTTCGACGATCGAGACGGCAGCCCCGCGGTGATTGATCTCGACCTGGTCGGCGTCTGGAAGGAGCCCGGGCAGACCTACCCCGCTGGGCCCATCGCCGCCTTGGGCGCCGGCACCGCACGAGTGCAAGTGTGGTGACACGGCCCGCTGGACAACCCATGGCTGGCGGTCAGTTCGACCAGGACTGCAGCACGGCATGCAGCGCAGTCTCGACTACGGCTACGGTGAACAGCTCGGCCTGGCCGTGGCTGCTGGGAGTCTTCGGCTGCCGGTTCATGACTGTTCCTCCGCTTCGGCGACTGGCGGTGGGGCGATCTCGTTGATGGCGTTGATCGCGTTCAGCGAGCGGGGGTAGCCGATGAACGGGAGCAGCTGGGTGACGACCTCGATCAGCCGGGCCCGGTCGTTGCCGACGTTCAGGTTGCCGCGGACGTGACCCTTGACCTGCGGGTCGCAGCCGCCTAGGGAGATCAGGAAGGAGAAGGTGATCAGCTCCCGGGTGGCCAGGTCCAGGCCGGTGCGGGTGAGGTGGTCACCGAAGCAGTTGCCGGACAGGTACCGCTGGATGTGAGCCAGGTCGGCGGGCGCGTTGGCGTACATAGCGTCGACGGCGTCGTGGCCGACGACCTCGCCTTGCACGTGCCGGCCCTTGGTCAGCCGATCCTGCGGGGTCGTCGTCGACTGACTGGGCAGCGGCAGCTCGATCCCGCGCTCGGTGAAGACGTCGTTGGTGGCGTGCAGGAAGTCGAACACCCTGCCCATCCCCACGTAGGGAACGGCCTGGTACACGATCTCCTTGATCTGCACCGGGGTCACCCCGACGGTCAATGCGGCACCGGCCATCACGCGGTACTCGCGCAGCGCCTGCCCGGCGATCAGGGCGGCGAGCTGCACGATCAACCGGGTGCGGACCTCGAGGCTGCCGTGCTGCAGGACTTCGTCGAAGGCGAAGTTGTCGAAGTACTCCACCAGCTCCGGATCGGTAGCCGCCAGCGTGGAGACGTGGCCGGGGAACAGCTGGTCGTGGTTGCGGCGGGCGGTGTCACTGATGGGCATCGACGGTCCTCCTGGAATCCGGCCGGCGGCTGCGGGATGTAGCTCCTCAGGGATCGGATCTCCTCCTCGGTCAGCTGCACGTCGAGGGCCGCGGCGGCGTCGATCAGCTGGTGGGGCTTGGTGGCTCCCACGACGGGGGCGGTGACACCAGGCTGCTGGGAGGTGTCCAGGGTCAGGGCTTGAGCAGGGCTTTGATGGCGCGTCGCTCGTCCATGGCGGCGTACGCCTCGGCGACCTGAGCCAGCGGCAGCTGCAGGTCGAACACCTTGCCCGGTTCGATCTTGCCGGTGAGCACTCGGTCGAGCAGATCGGGCAGGTACTCCGACACCGACGCCGGGCCGCCCTTGATGCCGACGTTGCGGAAGAACATCTCGGTGACGGGCAGCTCGACGCCGTGCGGGACGCCGACGACGCCCACCAGGCCGCCGGGACGCACGGCGCGGACCGCCTGGGTCATCGACTCGGCGGTGCCGACGGCCTCGCAGACCGCGTCGGCGCCGATCCCGTCGGTGAGCTCCATGATCGCCGTCACGCCGTCGTCGCCGCGTTCGGCGACGATGTCGGTGGCGCCGAACGCGGTGGCGATCTTCTGCCGGGACTCGTGCCGGCTCATCGCGATGATCCGCTCGGCACCGAGCTCCCGGGCGGCCAGTACCGCGCACAGGCCGACCGCGCCGTCACCGACCACCGCGACAGTGGATCCCGGACCCACGCCGGCGGTGACGGCGGAATGCCAGCCGGTGCTCATCACATCCGACAGCGCGAGTAGGTGCGGGACCAGATTCTCATCCGGCTGATTGGGGGTGGCGAACAGGGTGCCGTCGGCCTGCGGGATGCGAATGAACTCCGACTGGCAGCCGTCGAAGCCGGTGGAGTGCACGCAGGAGAACGGGAACCCGGCCCGACAGTGCGGGCAGGTGCCATCAGAGGCGTAGAAGCCGCCGACCACGAACTGGCCCGGCCGCAGTGTGGCGACGCCGTCGCCGATCTCCTCCACGATCCCGACGTACTCGTGCCCGTAGGGGCGAGGCTCGGGAAGCTGGTCGATGCCGCGGTACGGCCACAGGTCCGACCCGCACACACACGTCGCCACCGTACGGATGATCGCGTCGGTCGGCTCGCTGATGACCGGATCGGGCCGGTCCTCGAAGCGGACGTCACCCGCGCCGTACAAGATCGTTCCGCGCATGATCACTCATCTCTTCCGTGTCAGTCAGTCACAGCCGGAACCGGCCCTCATCCACCCGATTCACCCGGGCGTCACCTACGCAACCTCATCGAGCCTTGCGCAACCAGACCCTGACGAACCAGGCCCTGACAAAACCCCCCTCCCTAGCGACCGCGACGGTCAGGGCGGCAGCAGATGGATGGCCGTCGCCGGCGATACACACGAACGCGGAAGGTGCCGCTGGGCAGCGCGTCGATGGTGCCGCGAGCTCTCACTCGCCGCCCATCGCGGCGCGTCATGACGCGAGCTGCAGTCAGGTTCGCGTCACGGCATGGGTCGGGGCTGATCTTGAAAGTGACGTTATCGCAGGTCAGGGGCACGCCCGGCAGGGATCGAACCCGCGACCGTCGGATCAGGAGAACCCCCGACAACGCCGACTCTGGGCTCCACCTGCGACTTTGCCCACACCGCGGCCCGCACCAGGCACCGTAACCACACCATTCGACGGCATTTCGTGTCATGAACCGTGTCACGGATGATCATCGATCCCTTGTGATCTGAACGGCTCGTGGGGTCGGGTTCGGAGCATCGACGTGATTGCCCGCGCTGGTCCACGTCACCGCCGTGGCCCGCTGCTGCACCGTGGTGCGAAGCGCAGTGGTCACGATGGTGGAACTGGGGAACATTTCACCTTAGAACGGGCGTATCGGTGTACAGCCGCCCTGGGTGGCGCGCCTTCGGGTGATCGATCGCTGAGCGATCCATCAGGTGCCGGAGGGACACAGCCAGAACGGGCAGGCCCATGGCCTGACGATCTACGGATGCGCAGTATCTGGTGAGGGTTGGCGCCCGTCGATTTTGATCTCTGTCGTGCCTTTACTGGACTCGTGTCGAGGAAGCGTCTAGGAAGGTTTCGTGATCTCCGCGCAGGTGGACGAGATGCTGTCGCGGGCGTCGTCGCGAACGGTCGTCGAACCCGGTGACGCGCGCTCGGGGTCGATCTTCGAGCGAGTCGTGATCGACGGTGCTGGCTACTTCCTCAAGCGGCTCAGCCCGGCCTCGGACTGGATCATGCGGGTCACCGGCGATGACGTGCACCGCCCATATCTGGTCTGGCGGGCCGGCATCATGGACCAGGTCCCTGTGTGCATCGATCACGCCGTCGTGGCGATGCAGGTCGACGATGCTGACGACCGGGCTGGCGAGGGCCCTGTGTTGTCCATGCTCATGCGAGACGTTGGCGCGCTGCTGGTTCCGGAGGGCGACACCGTGGTCCCCCTCGCGCAGCATGCGGGTTTCATGGAGCACTTGGCTGCGTTGAGCGCCCGTTTCTGGGGATGGCAGGACAGCATCGGGCTCACCCCGATGCACCATCGGGTGCGGTTCTTCGCCCCGGACAACATCGCAGCTGAGCTGACCCGTTCTGATGTGCCTGCGACCGTCGTCGCCGCCGAGCGGGGTTGGCGGGACCTTGCGAAGCGCTCGCCGTTGCTGTCGAGCACCGCCCGCGCCGTTCATGATCAACCCGGGCTGGTTACCGAGCCGTTGGCCGCGACTCCGGCCACGTTCCTGCACGGGGATTGGAAGATGGGCAACATCGGCACCCACCATGATGGGCGCACCATCCTGCTCGACTGGGCCTATCCGGGCGCCGGCCCGGCCTGTTGGGACCTGTGTTGGTACCTGGCGCTCAACCGAGCCCGTCTGCCGGAGACCAAGGAGGTCTCGACCGCCCGGTTCCGGGCGGCGCTGGAAGCCCTGGGTATTGAGACGGGTCCGTGGTGGGACGCCCAGCTTGACCTGTGCACGATCGCGATCATGGCCGAATTCGGCTGGGAGAAGGCGCTGGGCGACGAGGAGGAGCTACGGTGGTGGGAGCGGGCCGTCGAGCAGGCACTGCACCGCCAAGGGCGCGCTGAGCTGGCCCGATGACCGTCGACCATGACGCCCTGGGGTCAGCGT
>JBKPQU010000120.1:0-5024 GCA_046734255.1 Actinomycetota bacterium | reverse complement strand
GCCGGGCACCACCTCGACGTCGTGCCGGGAGTACCGGCCGGGCGACGGGCAGTGCACGTCCGTGCCGACGACGGCGGGCAGGTGCTGCACGAGCGTCCCGCCGCGCACCACGTTCATCAGCTGCATGCCCCGGCAGATGCCGAGCACTGGCAGGCCGTCGCCGAGCGCGCCGGCCAGCAGGCCGGCCTCGGCGTCGTCCCGCTCGCGCACGGGCGCCTGGGTGTGCGGGCTGCGCTCGGCGCCGTAGCGCGCCGGGTCGACGTCCGGGCCGCCGGCCAGCAGCATCCCGTCCAGCCGCGGCAGCACGGCGTCGATCACCCCGGCCACCGGCGGGAGCAGCACGGGTACGCCGCCGGCCCGGGCCACCGCGTCGGTGTAGACGCGCGGCAGCAGCACGGCCTCGGACTGCCAGACGCCCCAGGACGCCGAGACCGAGTACGCGGTCAGCCCGATCACCGGGCGGGGATCCGACACGATCACTCCGGAGTCACGTAGGCCGCGGTGATCCCACCGTCGACCAGGAAGTTCGAGGCGGTGATGAACGAAGAGTCGTCGCTGGCGAGGAACGCGACCGCGGCGGCGATCTCCTGCGGCTCGGCGAACCGGCCCATCGGTACGTGCACGAGCCGGCGCTGCGCCCGGGCCGGGTCCTCGGCGAACAGCCGCAGCAGCAGCGGCGTGGCCACCGGTCCCGGGGACAGCGCGTTGACGCGGATCCCCTCCCGGGCGAACTGCACCCCGAGCTCGCG
Organism: Actinomycetota bacterium; assembly: GCA_046734255.1. GTDB lineage: Bacteria > Actinomycetota > Actinomycetes > Actinomycetales > Kineosporiaceae > JBKPQU01. Next base: position 4,275 of record JBKPQU010000120.1, on the reverse strand, counting down.
GGTCATCGCGAGGACCCCGCCCTTGCTCGCGGTGTAGGAGATCTGCGAGGGCGCCGCGCCGAGCGTGGCGACGAACGAGGCGGTGTTGATGATCGAGCCGCGGTGCTGCTCGAGCATGTACGGCAGCACCGCCTTGCAGCCGAGGTACACCGAGGTCAGGTTGACCTCCTGCACCCGGCGCCAGGCCTCGATCCCGGTGGTCAGGATCGAGTCGTCGTCCGGCGGGGAGATCCCCGCGTTGTGGAAGGCGACGTCGACGCGGCCGTAGGTCTCCACGGTCTGGGAGTAGACCCGCTCGTTGTCCTCCGCGCTGGTCACGTCGGCTTCCATGAACGTTCCGCCGAGCTCCTCGGCCAGGGCCTGCCCCGCCTCCACGTTCGTGTCGACGACCACCACCGTCGCACCCTCGGCGGCCAGCCGGCGGGAGGAGGCCAGGCCGATCCCGCTGGCCGCGCCCGTGATGACGGCCACCCGGTCCATCAGACGGTCCACGGTGTTCCCTTCCAGACGCCGATCAGTGTCCCGTTCGAGGGAGCCTAGGGCCTGGCCTCACGTGGCGATGAACACGTTCTTCACCTCGGTGAAGGCCTCCAGCGCGTCGGGGCCGAGCTCGCGGCCGAGCCCGGAGCGCTTGAAGCCGCCGAACGGCGTCCAGTAGCGCACCGAGGAGTGCGAGTTCACCGACAGGTTCCCGGCCTCCACGCGGCGCGCAACCCGGATCGCCCGCCCGACGTCCCGGGTCCAGATCGAACCCGACAGGCCGTAGTGGGTGTCGTTGGCCATCGCGATCGCCTCCGCCTCGTCCTCGAACGGCAGGACGGCGACCACGGGACCGAAGATCTCCTCCCGCCAGACCCGGTCGGCGGCGGAGCGGGGCAGCACGACGGTCGGCGGGTACCAGAACCCGGGCCCGGCCGGCGCGCTGCCGCGGAAGGCGACGTCCACCTGGTCCGGCGACTCCTCGACGTACGAGCGGACGCCGGCCCGCCGCTCGGCCGAGATCAGCGGGCCCATCTCCGAGTCGGGTTCGCCCGGGGACTTCACCACGACGCCGGCGACCGCAGGCTCCAGCAGGCCGAGGAACCGGTCGTAGACCGACCGCTGGACGAGGATCCGCGAGCGGGCGCAGCAGTCCTGGCCCGCGTTGTCGAACACCCCGTACGGCGCGGTCGCCGCCGCCTGCTCGAGGTCGGCGTCGGCGAAGACGATGTTCGCGCTCTTCCCCCCGAGCTCCAGCGTGACCCGCTTCACCTGCGCCGCGCACCCCGCCATCACCCGCACGCCGACCTCGGTGGAGCCGGTGAACACGACCTTGCGCACGGCCTCGTGGGTGACGAACCGCTCCCCCACCACCGAGCCCTTGCCCGGCAGCACCTGGAACACCCCCTCGGGCACGCCGGCCTCCAGCGCCAGTTCGCCCAGCCGGATCGCGGTCAGCGGGGTGAGCTCCGCGGGCTTGAGCACGACGGCGTTCCCGGCGGCCAGGGCCGGCGCGAACCCCCAGCCGGCGATCGGCATCGGGAAGTTCCACGGCACGATCACCCCGACCACGCCGAGCGGCTCGGCGAAGGTCACGTCCAGCCCGCCGGCCACCGGGATCTGCCGTCCGAACAGGCGCTCGGGCGCGCCGGCGTAGTAGGTCAGCACATCCCGGACGTTGCCGGCCTCCCACCGCGCGTTGCCGATCGTGTGCCCGGCGTTGCGCACCTCGAGCGCCGCCAGCTCCTCCAGGTGCGCGTCGACGGCCTCGGCGAACCGGCGCAGCAGCCGCGCGCGGTCCCCCGGCGAGACCTCCCGCCAGCCGCGCGCGGCCCGGGTCGCGGCCTCGATCGCCGCGTCGGTGGCCTCGGGACCGGGCTGCGTGACCGTGGCGAAGGGCGTCTCGGTCGCCGGGTCCAGAACCTGCGCCACCCGCTCGCCCGGACTCACAGCCGCTCGAATCCCCGGTACCGCTCCCAGTCGCTGACCTTGGCGTCGTAGGCGGCCAGCTCGACGTCGGCCATGTTCACGTAGTGATCGACGACGTCGTCGCCGAACACGCTGCGGGCGATCATCGAGCCGGCGAACAGGTCCCGGGCGTCGCGCAGGTTGGTGGGCACGCTGAGCGCGTCCACCTTCAGCGTCTCCGCCGTCCAGATCGCCGGCACCGTGGTGATGCCCAACTCGGCGAGCCGGCGCTGCCGGGTCGGCACCGGAGCGGTCTCCAGCTGGTAGGCGTTGTTCGGGACGGCCGGCCCGAGCGCGAGGTTGCTCTGGATGCCCCAGAGCCCGCCGGCGAGCATCGCGGCCAACGCCAGGTAGGGGTTGACGTCGCCGCCCGGTACCCGGTTCTCCACCCGGAGCGACTCCCCGTGCCCCACCACGCGCAGCGAGCAGGTGCGGTTGTCCTCACCCCAGGCGATCGCGGTCGGGGCGAACGACCCGGGCTGGAAACGCTTGTAGGAGTTGACGTTCGGGGCGTACATCAGGGTGAAGTCCGGCATCGTCGCGAGGATCCCGGCGACGAAGCTGGTGAAGAACCGGCTGCGCTTGCCGGGCTCCACCGGGTCGTCCTCGACGAAGATCAGTGAGCCGTCCAGACCCCGCAGGCTCATGTGGATGTGGCAGGAGTTGCCCTCCCGCTCGTCGAACTTCGCCATGAACGTCAGCGCCCGGCCGTGCCGGACGGCGAGCTCCTTCGCGGCCGTCTTGTAGACCGCGTGCTGGTCGGCGGTGCGCAGCACCTCGGCGTACTTGAAGGCGATCTCGTGCTGCCCGTAGTTGCACTCGCCCTTGGCGGACTCCACGGTCAGGCCCGCGTTGTACATCGCGTTGCGGATGTCCCGGAGCAGTCCCTCGACCCGGCTGGTGCCCAGGACGGAGTAGTCGACGTTGTAGCGGTTCGCCGGGGTGAGGTTGCGGTACCCGCGGTCCCAGGCCTCCTCGTAGGAGCCCTCGAAGATCATGAACTCCAGCTCGGTGCCGGCCAGCGCGATGCAGCCCAGCGCGGCCGTCCGCTCGACCTGGGCCCGGAGGATCTGCCGCGGCGACTGCCGGACGGGCGAACCGTCCAGCCAGGTGAGGTCGCACTGGACCATCGCCGTCGACGGCCACCACGGCGCCGCCCGCAGCGTCGACATGTCCGGGCGCAGCACGAAGTCGCCGTAGCCGAGCTCCCAGGAGGAGATCTGGTAGCCGCCGACGGTGTTCATGTCGACGTCGACCGCGAGCAGGTAGTTGCAGGCCTCCGTGCCGTGCTCCATCACCTCGTTGAGGAAGTGCTTGGCGTGCACGCGCTTGCCCTGAAGGCGGCCCTGCATGTCGGTGAAGCACACCAGCACGGTGTCCACGTGGCCGGAGTCGACCGTCTGCTGCAGCTTGGCCATCGACAGGGGGGCGGTGGTGCCATCGTCCTGGGTCGACATCTCCGGCTCCCTGGCTCGTCGGTCGGGTGCGGCCGTCCGGGATCACCGCTCGGCCCCACCGCTTCCCCTATGGTGCCCCGGGACGGTTCGCGCCGGACAGTCGGATCACTCGCGCCCAAGCGAGGGTAGTGGTCTGTCCGGGAATGCGGTGGCGATCTCCAACCCCGACTCGGGTCAGCCCCCCGCGGCAGGGCCGCTCCGCTGATGACCGCCTCCCAAGGGAGGCGTGCCGAGGTAGCCGCGGCCGTCGAGCAGCGAGCGGACCGCCTCGACCGCCTCCGCGACGGCCATCCGCGAGGTGTCCAGCCGCAGGTCCGCGTCCTCGGGCACCTCGTAGGGCGAGGAGATCCCGGTGAAATCAGGGATCAACCCCTGCCGCGCCCTGGCGTACAGCCCCTTGCGATCGCGGCGCTCGCACTCGGCCAGCGGCGTGGCCACGTGGACGAGGACGAAGTCGCCGACCTCCTCCACCCACTGCCGGACCTCGTCCCGGGCCTGCGCGAACGGCGCGATCGGTGCGCAGATCGCCATCCCGCCGTGCCGGGTGATCTCCGCGGCGACGTAGCCGATCCGCCGGATGTTCAGGTCCCGGTCGGCCCGGCTGAACCCGAGCCCGGCCGACAGCAGCCGGCGGACCTCGTCACCGTCGAGCAGCGAGACCGTGCGGTGGGCCGCGACGGCCTCGGCGAGCCCGCGGGCGACGGTGGACTTGCCGGAGCCGGACAGGCCCGTGAAGAACACCGTGACCCCTCGCCGGTGCGGCGCCGGGACGGCGCGGGCCAGCTCGGCGGCGGAGGCGGCGTGCCGCGGGCCGGCGTCGATGTCGGCGTCGATGTCGGCGTCGGTGGCGGCATCGGCATCGGTCGGCAGG
>JBKPQU010000119.1:0-16063 GCA_046734255.1 Actinomycetota bacterium | reverse complement strand
GGTCTGGAGCGATCTCGGGTCGACCAAGCTGTTCCCGTGGCGAAAGGCACCGGCGCGGGCCGCATAAAGTACGACCATGGCCGATGCTCCCACGCTGACGAACACCACGAAGACCCTGGCCGACTACCCCCGCTACCCACTCCTGTTCGGCCCGAGCCCGGTCCATCCGCTCGACCGGCTGTCGGTCCACCTCGGCGGCGCGCGGGTCTGGGCGAAGCGCGAGGACTGCAACGCGGGGCTCGCTTACGGAGGCAACAAGACGCGCAAGCTCGAGTACCTGGTGCCCGATGCGCTGGCGCAAGGCTGCGACACGCTCGTGTCGATCGGCGGCGTGCAGTCCAACCACACGCGCCAGGTCGCTGCCGTCGCCGCGAAGCTCGGGCTCAAGGCGGTGCTCGTCCAGGAGAAATGGGTCGATTGGGACGACCCGGTCAACGACAAGGTCGGCAACATCCTGCTCTCGCGCGCGATGGGCGCCGAGGTCCGACTCGACCCGGCCGGGTTCGACATCGGCTTCCGCGACTCGTGGACCCGCGCGCTGTCCGACGTCGAGGCCGCGGGCGGCAAGCCCTACGCCATCCCGGCCGGGGCCTCCGACCACCGGCTCGGCGGCCTCGGCTTCGCGCAGTGGGCCTACGAGGTGGAGCAGCAGGAGCAAGAGCTCGGCATCTTCTTCGACACGATCGTCGTCTGCTCTGTCACCGGCTCGACGCAGGCAGGGATGATCGCTGGCTTCGCCGGACAGGCGCGTCCGCGCCGGGTCATCGGCATAGACGCCTCGGCGAAGATCGAAGCCACCCGGGAGCAGATCGCCCGGATCGCCCGGAACACCGCAGAGCTCATCGGCCTCGGTCGCGACCTGATCGACGACGAGATCATCGTGCTCGAGGGCTGGGCCGGCGACTTCTACGGCATCCCCGTCGAGTCGACCGTGGGCGCGATCCTCATGACCGGCCGCCTCGAAGGCATGATCATCGACCCCGTCTACGAAGGGAAGTCGATGGCAGGACTCATCGACCTCGTCACCAGCGGCGAGATCGGCAAGGACAGCACGGTGCTCTACGCCCACCTCGGCGGTCAGCCCGCGCTCAACGCCTACTCGTCGATCATCCCGACCTGACGGCGATCGCATGAACGACCAGGACGTGTGATGGCGCCGGCGCAGAGCACACCGGGAGCCACCTTGCCATCGACGGGTCGGAACCCATGACTACGTTCCGCGACGGAGCGGCGACGGACGTAGCGGATTGTCTGCCATAAGTGTCATAACCGGCCACACGTCTTATCCCCCCGCAATACCCTGGATGCCAGAAATTGTGCCTCATTTGCCGTGTAGTCATCTGTTGTGACGAGATGGGAGTGCGGTCATGATCCATTATCGCGGACAGCGACGGACTCGAACACGACGGATCGCCCTAGCCGCTGCGCTGGTGACCGCCGCTGCGGGACTGGTCCCGCTGACGACAAGCACGGCAAGCGCGGCCGACGACAAAGGTTGCGGGGAGCGTCAGAACAACTCGGCCGCCAAGCTCATCGACTGCGTCCGCACCGCGAATCTCTGGAAGCACATGGTGAACTTCCAGAAGATCGCGGACGCCAACCCCGGCCCCGACGGGCACGCCTCGCGCAACTCGGGTGAGCCCGGCTACAAGGCCTCGGTCGACTACGTCGCCGAAGTCATGAGGGCCGCGGGCTACAACGTCACCATCCAGACCTACACGTTCGACTACTTCACCTTCGTCGGCACGCCGGCATTCAGCGTCGTCTCCCCCACCCCGACCACGTTCGTGGTGGGCACGGATTTCAACCCCGGGCAGGTGGGCGCGCCGACGGTCACTGCGGCCGTGCAGACCGTCGGACACACCGTCATCCCGCCGACGCCGACGCCGACGTCCGCAAGCGGATGCGACCCGACCGACTTCGCGGGCTTCGTTCCCGGCAATGTCGCGCTGATCCAGCGCGGCTTTTGCACCTTCGCGATCAAGGCCACCAACGCCCAGGACGCCGGCGCCAGCGGCGTGATCATCTTCAATGAGGGCAACACCACCCCCGACCGGACCGGCCTGTTCAACGGCACGCTAGGTTCCGCCCCCTTGCACATCCCGGTTGTGTTCACGCCGTTCGCGATCGGCCAGAACCTCTACACACAGGCGACGACCGGCCCCGCGCCGGTGGTGACCATCGACGTCAAGACGTTCGAGGACCCGAACCGCGAGGACTACAACGTCATCGCGGAGTCGAAGGGTGGGGACCCGAACAGTGTGCTCGTCATCGACGCGCACCTGGACGCCATCTTCGGCGCCGGCATGCTGGACAACGCGTCCGGATCGGCCGCGATCCTCGACATCGCCCAGCAACTCAAGAGCACCAGGACCCCGAACAAGCTGCGGTTCATCTGGTTCGGCGGTGAGGAACTGGGCCTGCTCGGATCGAACTTCTACATCAACAGCCTGTCACCGACCGAACTCTCGAAGATCAAGTTCGATCTGGACGCCGATGTGCTGGCCACCCCGAATTACGTCGCCGGGGTGCTCGACCCGGAGGGAGTCAACCTGTTCGGCCGGGGCCCGGGCACGCCGATGCCGCCGGAGATCAACGCGCCGTCCCGGGTGGCCCGTGACGCCGGCATCGAGTACCTGAACTCGATCGGGAAGAACAACATCCTGTTCTCGGCGGACGGCACCGACGCGTTCGTCTTCGAGCAGGCGGGGATCCCGGCCAGCGGCGTGCTCACCGGCCAGGACTGCTGCAAGCTGCAGTCCGACGTCGACCTGTTCGGCGGCCAGACCGGAAACTTCGAGGGCAACCTCGGGACCACCGACGGCGGCTGTGTCGACAACCCGTTCCGCTGGTGCGACAACCTGTCCAACAACGACCCGAAGGTGCTGACGTTCATGTCGAAGACCTTCGCGGCGATGGTGGCGAAGATGGCCTTCGACACGACGGAGGTGCTGCATCCCGTGGTTCACGGCCGCGGTGGGCACCACGAGGCACGGGGACATCAGGACAAGTAGTCACTTCTTGACGCGACGAGGCCCGGGCGGGCGGCGATCGATCGTCGTGCCCGCCCGGGCTCAACCCTGACCGCGAGCTTTGCCGGGGATGGTGGCGGTGAACCGGGGGCGATCATCGCGGTTGTCGGCGGGCCCGTCCGCCATCGCTTCACGCGGAGTCCAACGCAGATGCGCCTCGACTGGCGGCGCCGCCACTCGTCGCTACCGTCTCTAATACAAGATCGTTTACCCGCATCGGTACATGGAGGAGGCGGGATCGGGTGACACGACGACTGACCGGCAACGACATGCTGGCCGAACCGCGGCGGGCCGCCGAGAGCGCAGCAGAGAGCGAGCCGGTCAACTGGATGGCCCGGGCCGGGCTGACTGCCCGAGGCGTGACGTACATCCTGATCGGCGTGCTCGCCCTCTTGCTGGCGCTCGGGGCTAGCGGCAAGCACGCCGACCAGAAGGGCGCGATGACCGAACTGCTGTCGCATTCGTACGGCTCGCTGCTGCTGGGCGCGCTGGCTGTCGGCTTCTTCGGCTACGCGGTGTGGCGGCTGCTGGAGGCCGCTTTCGGCGTGACCGGCGAGCCGAACTCGGCGACCGCGCGGCTGAAATCGGCCGGACGCGGGGTGATCTACCTCGGCCTGATGCTGACCGCCGTCAACGCGCTGCGTGGCTCGTCTCAGAGCCAGTCGGGTCAGCAGGAGACGATCACCTCAAGGACCCTGGCTCACACCGGCGGGCGGTCCCTCGTGATCGCTGTCGGCCTGGCCGTCGTCGCCGTCGCCGCGGTGATGATCGTCGAGGGCTGGAAGCTGAAGTTCATGCGGTTCTTCCAGCACATCCCGCCCGAGGTCAGGCGCCTGGTGGTACACCTGGGCCGGATCGGGACGATCGGTCGCGGCTGCGTGTTTGCCGTGGCCGGCCTGCTGGTCGTGATCGCCGGGTGGAAGCTGGACCCGCACTACGCCGGCGGCATGGATGCGGCCTTCCGCACCGTGCTGGGACAGCCCTACGGCCGGGTGCTCGGCGTCACCGCCGCCCTGGCGCTCATGGCGTTCGGCGTCTACGGACTGGCCGAAGCCCGCTGGCGCAGGGTCTGACCATGGCGGCCTCGCCGACCCCTGGACCTGCTGCGGATCTGGCGGCCCACCCGGCGAAGGGATCCGGCGGGCGGATCGCGGCCGTGGTGGTGAACCCGACCAAGGAGGCCCCCGGCGACGCCGAGCGGGTCGCATCCGCCCTCGTGGCGGCCGGGTGGCGGCCTCCGCTGCGGCTGCAGACCGAAGCGGACGACGCCGGCTTCGGCATGGCCGAGCAGGCGTTGGCCAGCGGCGCAGATCTCGTGATGGCCTGCGGCGGCGACGGCACCGTGCGCGCGGTGCTCACCGTGCTGGCCGGACGCGGGGTGCCGGTGGCGATCCTTCCCACCGGAACCGGAAACCTGCTGGCCCGCAATCTCGGCATACCGGTCGACGATCTGGACGCCGCACTCGACGTGGCCCTGAACGGTCGGAACCGGCCGATCGACGTGGTCCGTTTGGAGCCGGACCGGCCCGGCGAGCGGATCGAGCGGTTCGCCGTCATGGCCGGCATCGGGCTGGATGCCGAGATCATGCGCGCGTCCGAAGCGGCGAAGGCCAAGCTCGGCTGGGCGGCATACGTCCTCGCCGCCGCGAGGCACCTCCGGCACCCGATGTTCCGGGTGGACGTGACCATGGACGGCGGCCCGCCGACACGAGCCTGGGCGCACAGCGTCCTGGTCGGCAACGTTGGCGAGCTCCAAGCGGGGTTGCAGTTGCTGCCGGGCGCTATGCCCGACGACGGCTTGCTGCACGTCGCGGTCCTCGCTCCCCATGGAGCGCTCGAGTGGCTGCGGGTCGTGGGACGGGTCGTCTCCCGCCGACCGCGCCGGGACAGGCTCTACCGGACGCGGCAGGGCCACCGCGTCACGGTCGCCGCTCGCCGCCAGCATCCCCGTGAGGCCGACGGCGAGGAACTGCGACCAGGGCGCTCGATGGCGGCCACGATCGAGCCCGCCGCGATCACGGTCCGGGTTCCCGTCGTCGCATCGTGACCTAGGCCGACCGGGAAGGAACGCGGCTCACGCCGCTGTCCCGCCGGGGGGTGGCTCCCCCGGCAAGACCGCCCGAAACACCAGGTGGTAGGTCACCGTGATCACCAGAGTTGCGTTGACGACGGAACCGAGGACGTCGCTCGGGTGGTGCATGCCGCGGTAGAGGCGTCCGACCGCGACCGCCACCGGCAGCAGGACCAACAGCAACGCCAGCAACCACCGAATCCAGCTCGGGCGAACGCACCGCAGCACCACGATTGCCAGCGAGACGTACAGCGCAATCGCGGCACCGGTGTGCCCGGACGGAAAGCTGGAAGTCGGCGGCGACTGGTCCAGGTGCGGCACGTCCGGGCGTTCGCGGTCGATCAGCAGCGTCGTGAGCAGAAAGACCAAGGCCTGGCCGATCACGCACAGCGCGACGAAGATCGCCTCCCGCCACCGGTGCAGCCACAGGCGCAGCCCCACGAACGCTACTGCGCACAGCCCCACGATCGTCCCGGTGTTTCCCGCCCCGCTGGTGTAGGCGGTGATGTCGTTCCACGTCTGGGTGCGGTGGGCGGCGAAGCCTTGATTGACCTGATCCTCCACCGTGAGCGGCCACATGTGCGTTGCCACCCTGGTCAGGAGGTAGCCCAGGCCAACCATGACGACGAGGACGAACAGCCAGCCGACAAGTGCCGATCCGACCAGCCGGACGACGGCACGGGGCCACGTCACTGGCTGCGGCTTACGAGCGACGGGCGTGGTCATGGCGACCCTCCGGGTCGAGTCCTTGCTTCGGTGAAGCCTCCGTGAGGCCCTCCTCGCGCTGCCAGATGGCGAAGGCGGCCACGGTCGCCAGTACCGTGGCCAGCGCGACGACCCAGCCCGCGATTACGTCACTCACGTAGTGCACGCCGAGCCCGATCCGGTCGATGCCGACCAGCAGCGTGAACGCAATCGTGGCTACCCAAGCCGCCAGGCGCGCGCCGCCGCGCAGCCGGGGATACCAGAGCACCACGAGGCAGCCGGCGAACAACAGTGAGTTCAGCGCATGACCGGACGGGAAGGAGTACCCCCCGGCGACCGTGAAAGGGTCGGTGAACGTGGGCCGCGCGCGCGCGACCAACGACTTGAGCACCAGACCGAGGACGCCACCTATCGCCATCGTGACGACCAGCCACAGCGCCACCCGCCGCCATCCGCGCCGAAACAGGACGATCGCGATCCCCAGCGCCACGGCGCGAAGCACCCACGGTTCGGTGCCCCGACCCACCAGTCGCAGCACTTCCGCCAGGAACGGGGATTTCGCGATCAGACCATGCGTCCGGTCGGCGACACCTTGGTCAAGCCGGGACAGCCACGTCGCCTTGGCCAGCACGAGCACGACCAGCAGGGTGAACGGCACGGCGACCAGGAAGGCAGCAACGCCACCGGTCGCGAGCCGCCAGCCAAGCCGGCCACCGGCGGAAGAAGTCACGCCGCTGTCAACCATCTGATTAGGGCCGTCCATTAACTCCGCATCATGTCCTGCGACGGCCGCCTCCACACTTCGGGATGATCCGAATGGTGATCAGGGTGTGGGTCGATAGCAGCGGATGTAGTCGATGACGAACTGCTTCGGGTACCCATGCGCCGGCTCAGGTAGCGTCCCGTCGTCGGGGAACTCGTAGATGCCGAGCATGAGCTGCATGGGGTAGTCGGGGGATTGCTCCACCGTCCTGACCGCCTGGCCGTCCACGAAGAAGGCGACGCTTTCCGGAGTCCATTCGGCGGCGTAGGTGTGGAACTCCGCGACGTCGATGGCAAGCACCTCGACGGAGAAGTCGTCGCGGATCCTGGGGTCTCCGAACGGATGCAGTCCCATGCCCACGCCCATGCCGCCGGCGGTGACATTGCGCCCGAAGATCTCGCAGATGCAGATCTCCGCCGACCGTTCAGGCTCGTCCTCGTAGCCGATCATCCACAGCGCCACCATGCACCGGGGGTCGTCGGTGGCTCTGGCTCGCAGCTCGAAGAAGCCGTATTGCGGTGTGTACAGCCGGGCGTTGTCCTGGAGCTCCCTGACGACCAGTCCAGGCCTGAACCGCGACTGGCCGAGCGGGCTGCCGACCGGCCCGGCGAACACTCCGGTCTGCAACGAGGAGACCCGGGTCCGCCCGTCGAATTCGGGGCACCACGGAGGCTGGTCCGCCTCGATCACCAGCCGCAGCACGCCATCACCCAGCTGGTACCGGGCCGCCGACGTGTCCCGTGAGCTCCACTGCGGCAGGTAGTGGGGGAGCCATCGCGTCGGATCCAGGGTGTCGGCGTCGAAGGTGTCCTCGAACGCCACCTCGTAGCCGGCCTTGACCACCGGATCACCTTACGTTGCGATCATGTGGGCGCCGTAGGCGTCGGTGAGTGCGCCGGCGAGGAACTCGTTCACGCAATGTTCACCTCGTGGGTGAATTCTCCCGTTATGCCCGGAGAGGCGGAGCCGCAACGGCGTCGGAGCGGGGGGTGCTGGCAGATGACCACGCTGGGTGGCACACTCACAGCCGGCCGCGGCCCGGGGACCTCCTCTCCTGACTCCGCGTCGGAGCACTTCCTCGTGAAAGGAAGCTGATCATGACCCTGAATCCTGACGTCACCCAGGAACGCACACGCGGCACCGAGGCGGCGCTGTGGCGGCTGGCCGGTCCTTGGTGGCTGCTGTTGGTGACCGGCATCGCGTGGATGATCATCGCGGTGGCGGTGCTGCGGTTCAGTACCACATCCATCACCACCGTGGGTGTCCTCCTCGGCGTCATCTTCCTGATGGCCATGTTCAACGAATTCCTGATCGCGTCGGTCCGCACCAGCTGGCGGTGGGCGCACATCGTGATGGGCGTCCTGTTCGCGGTGGCCGCGATCTGGTCGTTCGCCAACCCGATCAATGCCTTCTGGGCCATCGCCTCCGTGCTGGGCTTGCTGCTCATCCTTCGGGGTTCGCTGGACATCATCAGCTCGCTCGTGGTCAGGGAGATCAGCAACACCTGGTGGCTCGGCCTGGTGGCCGGCATCTTGGAGATCTTGCTTGGCTTCTGGGCCTCCCAGCAGATGTTCCCCGCACGCGCAGCGCTGGTACTGCTCTGGGTCGGGTTCTTCGCCTTGTTCCGTGGCATCTCCGAAATCGTCATCGCGTTCGAGCTCCGGAGCCGCCAGCACGGCTAGCCGCACACTGAGCGCCAGTGAATCTTGCGCGACGCTGCAGGCGCTAGCGGTAGAACGGTTGGGGAGCGCCTGGGTCGGTCCGAACCACGTCGAGGCGTGGGACGGACACGAGCTCGTCGATGGCCGCGGTGTCGGCGCCGATCCCAGCCCAGTGCGGGTCGACGTCGTGAGCGACACACCACGAGCGGTCGGCCGGCCAGATGAACGCTGCTGGGTCGGGCAAGTCGCCGAGATCTGAGGGTGCCCCCCGGAACAGGAAGTAGGCCCGGTTCGGTACGACGACCTTCGGTAGGTCCGACTCCGAGGAGGGGGAGGCCGGCGCAAGCCCCGGCTGCGCCCGTGTCGGCTCGAACCCCGGTGTGACGTCGCCATCGTCGCTGTACTCGAGCAGCATGGATTCGCCGATGTAGACCCCTTCGATGCCCGGACCCCAGCCGTCCCAGACGCAGAAGTAGCACTCATCAGGTGTGCGGGTATGTCTGCTCAGCACCTCGAGCACGGCAGCCAGTTGCGCGCTCTCGAGTGGCGCATCGTCGCTGATGACGACGTCGTTCTCGCTCTGTCCCTCGTATGCGGGGTCCGGCAGGAACCGGAGCCGGGCGTAGGCCGCGAATCCCGACGGTCCAAGGGTCACCAACTGCCACGACGACAGATCGCTGTCCGTGATCCAGTCAGCGGCCGACAGATCGGAACATGCGGTCAATGACACGTGCCCGTTGTACACCTCCGGGCCGCCGTCACCCCTCGACCCGTGTCATGTCACGTTCTTGGGGACGAGGGCACGGACGCCGGCCTGGGCTCCCGGCTGCCGGCGGGTTCCTCGGGCTCCTCGGGCTCGGCGCTCACCGGTGGCGGGTCGAGCCGGTGCCCGGGCCAGCCGCTGAAGCGGCCGAAGAGGGTGAGCAGTGCGGGGGCCAGGAGCGTACGCACGACGAGCGCCTCGATCAGGATCCCGACGACGAGGGCGAAGGCAAGTTCCTGGAACTGCCGCAGCGGCACCAGCGCGAGCGTGCCCAGGCTTGCAGCGAGTGCGATGCCGGCGATGGTGATCGCGCTGGATGAACGCGGGAGTGCGGATCTCATGGCGTCCGAGAGGCGCCGCCGTCGGGCCTCCTCCCAGACGTGCCCCACGGCGAAAAGGTTGTAGTCGGATCCGAGCGACATGAGGAGGACGCCCGCGGCCAGCGGGACGAAGAAGGTGATCCCGGGGTGGCCCAGGTGGTCCTGGAAGACCAGCACGGTCAGGCCGAGTGTCGCGGCGGCCGAGAGCACGGTGCAGCCGAGCAGGAAAACAGGTGCCACCACGGCGCGCAGGAAAGCCATCATGATCAGAAGATTGATCAGGAGGGCAGCGACCAGGACGACCAGGAGGTCCCGGGTGGTCTGGGAGATCACGGCCGATACCGCGGCCGTGTCACCCCCGAGCCCGTAGGGCGTCTTGGCGGACAGGCCGGCCTCGTCCAGCAGCCGGGGAAGCCGCTCGTCCAGGTCGTTCACGGCGCGGACCGCGGTCGCGTCCAGGGGATCCGTGTCGAGGAGGATCAGGTATCGGACGGCGCCGCCATTCGGGCTCACGAAGACGAAGGGTTCGCGGCCCGCAAGCTGATTCACGGTGGCCTCGGCTCCGGGTCCCACGACCACCGCCACGTGCGGCTGCCGTCTCAGCACGGCCTCCAGCCGGACGATCGACTGCGTGGAGGTCGAGACCGCGGGAGCGGGGTGGATCTCCAGCATGGTCGGTGCTGTCACGCCGGCCGGGAAGGCCTCGGCGGCCGCACGAGCGGCCCGGCTGACCTCGGTGTCGTGTGGCAGCGAAGCGATGAACGGCAACCCGGCATGCAGTCCTCGGACGGCGGGCGTGAGGGCGGCCAGGCCCACCAGGCACATGGCGGCCACCACGATGGCCGTGATCGGCCAGCGCACCAGATGCACGAGGCCACGGCGTGCCACACCGCCTTGTCGGGCTCTGCCGGACTTCGGCCGGAGGCGCCCGCCGACGATCGCCATCGCGGCAGGGATCAGCGTCACCGCGACCAGGACGGACACGAGAACCGTGATCGCCAGGGCTGGTCCGAAGGCTCGGATCGCCGGAGAGCGGGCGAGCCAGAGGGACGACACGCCTGCCACCACCGTGATGCCGGCGACGGCCACGATGGGTCCGAAGGTCGCCGTGGCTCGCCGCGCCGCCTCCAGCCGCCCTCGTCCCTCTGCCAGCTCGGCGCGCATGCCGGAAAGGAAGTAGGCCACGTAGTCCGTGGTGATGCCGAAGGTCAGGGCCACCATGAGCGGCTCGAGATCCGTCGGGATGTGCCAGCCCTGACGCTGTGAGAGGAGCCCGGCGATACGCGTGACGAACAGGAACGACAGGGAGCCAGTTGCGAGCGTCAGCAACGGCGCGACAGGGGAGCGGAAGGCGAACCCGATGATCAGCAGGACGGCCGCGAGGGATGCGATCTCCATCGTCCGCAGTTTCGAGTTCAGGATGCGCATCTGCTCGGCGCGGGCAGGAACGGTCCCGGTGACCCCGACGACCTTGTCGTCGGGCCGGTTGAACCCCGCCCTGTAGGCCTCGGCGCCTTTGACCGTCTCCGAGAAGCTGTCGTCGCGGTGCGGATAGAGGTAGGTCACGATGCCCGTCCCCGTCTGGCGCACCCCGGGTATCCGACCGTCGTTGGGCACCGGCACCGCCGCGGCCACCGGCCCCCGGCCGTCCGCACGAGCGACCGCCTCGGCGTGATCCACCGCTGAGCGCACCGCCGTGTCGGGAAGGCCGGCGCGGTCGTACTGGACCATCAGCGAGCGCGTCAGCAGGGGGAACCCGAACTCCTGCGCCGAGCGTTGCTCGACCGCCAGGGCGGGATTGTCGATCGACGTGATGTCCGCGATGTCACCGGACTGCGGAGACAGGCCGGGGAGGGTCAGGCCGAACGCGGCGAGGGCGATCCAGCCGAGCACCACCGGCCACCGCGCGCTCACCAGGACCGTCGCGGCGAAACCGGCCGGCCGAGACCAGGGATGCTCCCTGACGGCTGGTGACCCCCCGGAACGGGGCCTGGGTAACCTGATCACGTCAGCGCCTCCGCAAACCCCTTCCACGTCCGCGGTCGCTCGCTGGGCACTTTCACGGCGACTAGATCCTCTTTAGCAGACGCCCAGGCAGCGGGCGATTCGGCGTGGCGCCGGTCGGTATCCGCGCGTTCTGGCGGCGTGGAGGACGAGCGCGTCAGTCGACGGCAGCCTGACCAGCCACGGGCGTCATCGGCTCTCGTGGCCGTAGATGTGCGGCTGCCCGGGTCTGCCTTCGAAGGCGCTGCGGAGCGCGTACTCCAGCCAGCCTTCGTCCTGGTAGTCGACCGGCAGCTGGTTACCGGCGCGGATCTCCGCCACCGCTCCGGCCTGGTCCAGCAGCACCCCGACCATCAGCGCCGGGACGCCGTCCCGGGCCGGCACGGGCAGGAGCAGTCCGGCCACTGGGCCGTCCTCGAACAGGGCCTCGACGCGTTCGGGCCAGATGAATTGCGGGTTGGGCTCGGTGGGCCGGCTCATCAGGGTCACCTCGTAACCGGGGCTGGGTGCCCGCGTGCCGGGGGGCATCACCGGCTCGACCCTGGACACCACCAGTCTGCCCCCACTGCCCCCCGCGTGTCCTGCCCCAAGGACTCAGGCTGAGGCGGACGGTCCTCTGAGAGAATCCGAACCGTGCCCCATCTCGATCACGTCGTCATCGCCGTGACCGACTGGGAGGTGGCGACGCGGTTCTATCGGGACGTGCTCGGCGCGGAGATCGTCGACATGGGCTCCGGCAGGGTGGCCTTCCGGTTCGGCGACTCCCAGCTCAACGTGCACGGCCCCGGGTTGGACTTCTCCGGCAACGTCGCGCGCCTGCCCGTTCAGCCCGGGAACAGCGACCTATGCTTTCGGTGGAGCGGTCCGATCGAGGAGGCGGCGGCGCACCTGAGAGCTCACGGTGTCGAGATCGAGCTCGGGCCGGTGGGGCGCACCGGAGCGCATGGGGACGGCACAAGCGTCTACTTCCGCGACCCGGACGGCAGCCTGCTCGAGTTCATCACCTACCCCGATACACGCTGACGCGATCCGGGACGTACTCGGTGGTGACCCTCTTGGTCGACGTGCGTGGCGTGGTGAGCCAGCTACCGTCACAACTTCCCTAGGGCGTTCCGTCAACTCACGGAACGGGGCCGCGCCGGTGTGACCGGCGCCGGCCGCCACGGAAGGGAGAACCCCATGGCAGCGATCCTGGTCACCGGAGGCACGGGCACGCTGGGGCGCCTCGTCGTCCCGCAGCTGCAGGACGCCGACTCGAAGGTACGGGTGCTCAGCCGGGGCAGCCGCGCGGGTGCGGATGGGATCGAGTTCGTGACCGGCGACCTGACCACGGGCGAGGGCGTCGAAGCTGCCGTGGACGGGGCCGAGGTCATCGTGCACTGCGCCGGCACCAGCAAGGGTGACGAGGACAAGGCGCGGACCCTGGTTCGCGCAGCGTCGCGGGCCGGAGTGCGGCACCTGGTGTACATCTCGGTCGTCGGCGCCGACCGGATCCCGATCGCCAGTCGCATCGACCGCGCCATGTTCGGCTACTTCGGGTCCAAGCTGGCCGCCGAGGAGGTCGTCGCCGGCTCCGGCGTGCCGTGGACGACGCTGCGGGCCACCCAGTTCCACGACCTGCTGCTGACGGTGGCGCGTCAGATGGTCAAGCTTCCGGTGATCCCCGCCCCGGCCGGTTTCCGCTTCCAGCCGGTCGACGCCGGCGAGGTGGCGGCCCGGCTCAGCGAGTTGGCGCTCGGTCCGCCGTCCGGTCTGGTGCCCGACATGGCGGGGCCCAGGATCTACGGGACGGCGGAGCTGATCCGCAAGTACCTGCAGGCCAGTGGCAGGCACCGGCCGATCGTGCCGGTCCGGCTTCCCGGAAAGGCGGCGGCCGCGGTCCGGGCGGGTGCGACTCTGGCTCCCACCCGAGCCGTAGGGCGGCGCACCTGGGAGGAGTTCCTGGCCGACCGGGTGAGCTCGACGAGGAACGGCTACGGCAGTGCCTAGCCGGTCGAGGCGTCGGGTTCCAGGGTCTTCCGTGTGGTGGCAGGTGGGAGACGATCACGCGCACGGTGATCTCGCGCGATGTCGAGGGCGATGAGGAGCAGGTTCGCGCCGACCGTGGCTGCGAGGATCATGGTGGCGAACGCGGCGATTCCGCCGGTCGCATTGAGCCCGAGCCACGCGCCGAGGACAGCTCCCGCGGCGGCTGAAGCGAATCCGGCCGCCTTCGTCGATGCGGACCAGTCACGATCCACCCAGGCGAGGTACACGACGAGGCTGACAGCCGGGCTGGTCGATGCGACGGCGAGCACCGGGCTGTCCAGCGAAACGCCGGGCATCGCCGTGAGGGCGGCGAGCAGACCGAGGAGCCATCCGCCGGCGCCCACCAACAGTGAGCCGAGGGACCGTATGGCCATGCTCGCCGTGCGTCCGAAGCGTCCGCGCCTACGGACCCACAGCATCATGCCCAGGACGCAGGCGATGGCGAGGAGCGAGAGCCCGAACATGAGACCGGCGATCTTCTTCGCCGTTGTCGGAGCCGTCATCGGAGGCGTGAAGTCCACGGTCTGAGGCTGGTAGAGCGACCTGTCGACCCGACCGGTGGCGAAGTAGGTGTTGATCAGCCGGCTTCCCGCCTCCGGCTGCTCGGCGAAGAAGCTCTGGACGTGTCCGAACCCGGGGAGCACGACCTGCTCGCCGTTCGGCAGGTAAGGGAGTAGCTCTGCCGCCGCGGCCTGTGGCGGCGTCGCGGCGTCGAGCTCACCGCTGATCAGGAGCGTCTGCACGCCTGACGTTCGCACTCGGCTGTACAGCTGCTCGTCCTGTGCGGCGGGCCAGGCGTCCGCAAGCCCGCCTTCACCCCAGGCGAACGCCGATCCGGCGTAGGCGATCGAGTCACGCTGCTGTGCCCCGGAGGAGAAGTAGTCGCGCGCCGCCTGGGCGTCGAGCATCCCGGCCCCCGCGTACTCGCCCCAGACGAAGGATCTCGGGAGCAGGACGTTGCCGAGGAGCGACTCGAGCCAGAGTCCGCTCGCGTCGCCGTCCGCGGCGGCGAGCCACGCGTCGAATATCGCCGGGGCGGAGAGCAGCGGCTGCTTCGTCGTCGACTCGGGGAGCGCGAAGAAGGTGGCGACAACAACGTTGCCCGCCTTGATCGGCATGAAGAGCCAGCGCTCGGGGATATCGGCGGTCTTGCGCCGCATCGAGGCGGCGAGGTCATCGGTCCGCTGACGGCAGACGGGGTCCTGGGCGCAGAGTTCCGAGTAGCGAGCGATCAGCCCGTCGGTTGCCGGTGCGTCCCACAGGAAGTGGCCGGGCGGGTTCACCCCGATCATCACCGAGCGGTGGATGATCGTCGGGAATCGCCAGGCGTAGATCATGGCCGTGCGGGTGCCGGCGCTCTGGCTCAGGAGGTCGATGCGGTTGTAGCCGAGCGCCACGCGCGCGGCCTCGAGGTCGTCGACCTGCTGCGGGAGACCGTAGCCGGCGAGGTCCACGCCCTCGTTCGCGAGCCGCTTCGCGCAGGTCCGATAGGCACCCGCGTACGCACGGAACGACGCCTGGCTGAGGGCGTCGGCCGAGTGCTTGAGCGCCGACTCGACCTCCGGGCAGTCGAGCCGGACGGAGCCGTCGACGCCGCGATAGCCGACGAGGACGACGTCCCGGTCGCCGACGAAGCGGCTCACCTGGGAGAACCTTGTGTTCGTCAGGCCCGGGCCGCCCTCGAGGTAGAAGATCGGTTCGGCCGGATGATCGGACCGCGAACGGACTCGGATGACCGGCAACGCGATCAGTCGAGAGCGGGGGTTCGTTCGGTTCTCGGGCACTACCAGCGTTCCGCAGTCCGCCGCATAACTCCCGTTCTCGGTGGCGAAGCTGCAGGGACTGGAGCGCAGTTCTCCTGCCGTGGATCCGGCAGGCACCGACACCTGCTCCGGGACGCGACCGAAGCGCAGGTAGACGAGCCCGATGATGCCGACCGCGATGAGCCCGAGGGCGACCATTCGGGACGGTGACCGTGAGCTGCCGGCCGGCGTCATGGCACGAGCACGAGCTTCCCGATGGAGGCGGACTGCTCCAGAAGCTGGTGTGCGCGGCGCGCCTCGGTGAGCGGGAGGCGCTCCGCGACGGCCGGGTGGATCTTGTCGGCACGGAGCAGTTCGAGCAGCGCGAGGAAGTCCTCACGGAACCATTCCGGGTCGCGGGGACCTCCACCGACGAGCCGCGCCGGGCCACCTGCACCCACAGGGACCACCTGGTGGCGGCCGCGCAGCCTCTGGATCCGGTAGGCAAGCACCCGGCGGCGGGGCGCGAGCAGGCCCCAGAGCGCGACGCCTGCGGTCGTCGTGTACCACTCGATCCACCCACGCCAGCTCTTGCGCCCGTGGGCCAGCGTGGAGTAGTGGCCGAACACGACAAGGCGTCCACCGGGTCGCAGCGCTCGGAACGAGCGAAGCGACAACCTGCCGCCCAACCCGTCGAGGACGACGTCCACGCCCTTCTCGGGGAGCCGTCGCGCCACAGCCACGAAGTCCTCGGTGCGGTAGTCGATCGCCACCGCGCCCAGCCGCTCGACCGCAGCGCGGTCATGCGCTGAAGCGGTCCCGTAGAGGCGAAGCCCGGCCAGGGCACCGAGCTCGAGCACCGCGGTGCCCACCCTTCCGGCCGCGCCGTGCACGAGCACCGCCTCCCCACTGGTCACCCTCGCCATCCGGTGAAGGAGCTGGTAGGCGGTCATGTAGGTGAGCACCAGGCTCAC
>JBKPQU010000118.1:0-5306 GCA_046734255.1 Actinomycetota bacterium | reverse complement strand
CCCTGCCGGACCTCGTCCGCCCCGGCACCGGACGCTCCGCCCCGACCCGGCCGACCGAGCCCGCGCGGCTCAACCCGAAGTACACGTTCGAGACCTTCGTCATCGGCGCCAGCAACCGGTTCGCCCACGCGGCCGCGGTCGCGGTGGCCGAGGCCCCAGCCAAGGCCTACAACCCGCTGTTCGTCTACGGGGAGTCCGGCCTGGGGAAGACCCACCTGCTGCACGCGATCGGCCACTACGCCCAGAACCTCTACCCGGGCGTGAAGGTCCGGTACGTGAACTCCGAGGAGTTCACCAACGACTTCATCAACAGCATCCGGGACGACAAGGCGAGCGCCTTCCAGCGCCGCTACCGCGACGTCGACGTGCTGCTGATCGACGACATCCAGTTCCTGCAGGGGAAGGTGCAGACCCAGGAGGAGTTCTTCCACACCTTCAACACCCTGCACAACGCCAACAAGCAGGTGGTGATCACCTCCGACCTGCCGCCCAAGCAGCTGTCCGGCTTCGAGGAGCGGATGCGCTCCCGGTTCGAGTGGGGTCTGATCACCGACGTCCAGCCGCCGGACCTGGAGACCCGGATCGCCATCCTGCGGAAGAAGGCGATCGGTGAGCGGCTGCAGGTCCGGGACGACGTCCTGGAGTACATCGCCAGCAAGATCTCCACGAACATCCGGGAGCTGGAGGGCGCGCTGATCCGGGTGACGGCCTTCGCGAGCCTCAACCGGCAGCAGGTGGACCTCTCGCTGGCCGAGATCGTGCTCAAGGACCTGATCCCGGCCAACGACACCCCGGAGATCACCGCCGCCACGATCATGGCCCAGACCGCCGCCTACTTCGGGCTGACGATGGAGGACCTGTGCGGCTCCTCGAGGTCCCGGGTGCTGGTCAACGCCCGCCAGATCGCGATGTACCTCTGCCGCGAGCTCACCGACCTGTCGCTGCCGAAGATCGGGCAACAGTTCGGCGGCCGCGACCACACCACGGTCATCCACGCCGACCGGAAGATCCGCCAGCTGATGGCGGAGCGCCGCTCGATCTACAACCAGGTCACCGAGCTGACCAACCGGATCAAGCAGACCTCCCGTTCCTGAATCACCGTTCAGGCCCCCGACCATGATTTCTGCGGGTGGCCTGGCGCCGGCGGCCTGAGTCCGGCCCTGAGTCGGCGGTGCACCTTTTGCTGGGGACGACCCGAGCTGAGTGACACATCGTAGTTGTCCGACTACGCCCGATCGGGGGTTGCCCAGGTCAGAGTGCCCACCTGGCCACGCTTCGTACACAGTGTGGGGACAAGGGTGTGGAAAGGCCGTCCTGCCGGCCCGTCGACGGCCCGCCCGGGTCGCGGTTCCCCAGGGATTGCGCAGGGATCGCAGGGGATCACGGGGGATCACAGGGATGTGGACAGCCTGTGGCCATTCCTGCGTCGCCGGCGGCCCGGGCGCGGGACCACCCGCCGCGTCCACGGCCGCACACAGCCGGCACCGAACCCGTCGACAGCCCGCGCACAGGGTCACCACGGGGGTGACCAGGCACATCGGGGGTTGTCCACAGGAACCACAACCGTGAAGACGACAAACGACCTCCTCCTCGTGATGGATCCGCCAACCCACAACCGGTCCGTGCACCCGATCAGGTCCCGGGAACCGGCAGATGCCGGAACGGCCGGTTCAGCAGGGATGGATGTACTCGGCGGCACGATCGACCGGGCGGTTCACCTGGCGCCCCGGACTCGCGTACTGTCGTGCGCGCAAGCCGACCGCGGCGAACCGGTTCCGGCCGCTTCCCTGGCGATGTGTCACTCGTCCCCGCCGGCCCGGTCGGCCACGGTCATCGGCTCGGCCGCGTCGGCTGGCGCTCGAGCACGCGAGGCAACGGCACTGGGTGAAAGGACGGTGGCCCGTGAAGTTCCGGGTCGAGCGGGACACGTTGGCGGACGCCGTCACCTGGGCGGCCAGGGCGCTGCCGAGCCGGCCTCCGGTTCCGGTCCTGGCCGGGCTGCTGCTCGAGGCCGACCCCCACGGCGTGCTGCGTCTGTCCAGCTTCGACTACGAGGTCTCCGCCAAGGTCGAGGTCCCGGCCGAGGTGATGGACGCCGGGACCGCCCTGGTCTCCGGGCGGCTGCTGGCCGACATCGCGCGCGCCCTTCCGGGCAAGCCCGTGGACGTCGCCACCGACGGATCGCGGGTGTCGGTGACCTGCGGTTCGGGCCGCTTCACGCTTCTGACGATGCCGGTGGAGGAGTACCCGACGCTGCCGGCCATGCCGGACAAGTCCGGCGTGATCGCCGGAGACGTGTTCACGGAGGCGGTCAACCAGGTGACGGTGGCCGCCAGTCGCGACGAGACACTGCCGATCCTCACCGGCGTCCGGATGGAGATCGAGGGCGAGGCGCTGACGCTGCTGGCCACCGATCGCTACCGGCTGGCCCTGCGCACCCTGGACTGGCGGCCGGCGACGCCGGACATCAGCAGGATCGCCCTGGTCCGCGCGCGCACGCTGTCCGAGGTTGCCAAGGCGCTGGGCGCCGCCGGCGACGTCACGATCGCGCTGTCCACCGGAGGGTCGAGCGAGCTGATCGGGTTCGAGGCCGCCGGCCGGCACACGACCTCCCTCCTGGTGGACGGGGAGTACCCCAAGGTCCGCTCGCTGTTCCCGGACACCTCGCCCACACACGCGGTCACCTCGACCGCGGCGCTGATCGAGGCCGTCCGCCGGGTGGCGCTGGTCGCCGAGCGCAACACCCCGGTCCGGTTCAGCTTCGCCGAGGGCACGCTCACGCTGGAGGCCGGCCAGGGTGAGGACGCCCAGGCGTCCGAGGCGCTGGAGTGCACCCTGTCCGGCGAGGAGCTGTCGATCGCGTTCAATCCGCAGTTCCTGCTGGACGGCGTCGGCGCGCTCGGGCATCCCTTCGCCCGGCTGTCGTTCACCCAGTCGACCAAGCCCGCGGTGATCTCCGGCCAGGCCGAGGCGGAGGGCGACGACGACGAGTCCTACCGCTACTTGCTGATGCCCGTGCGGATGGCAGGCTGACCAGCACAACCGTCCGCCTGTCCGGGATCGCCCTGTCATTCGCGAGGCGGGTCACGGGCCAATGCTGTGGGAGGCGCCGTGCACATCGGAATGGTCGGCCTGGGTCGGATGGGCGGGAACATGCGGACCCGGCTGCAAAGGGCCGGCATCGGGGTCACCGGCTACGACCGGGATCCCGGGATCAGCGACGTCGGGTCGCTGGCCGATCTGGTCGCCGCCCTGGAGGCTCCGCGGATCGTCTGGGTGATGGTCCCGGCCGGAGGGCCGACGACGTCCGCGGTGAAGGAGCTCGGCGACCTGCTCGCCGAAGGTGACCTGATCATCGAGGGCGGCAACTCGAAGTTCACCGACGACCGGGTGCATGCCGACCATCTCGCCGAGCGCGGGATCGGCTACCTCGACTGCGGGGTGTCCGGCGGCATCTGGGGCCTGACGGTCGGCTACGGGCTGATGGTCGGAGGCGACGCGAAGCACGTCGAGGCGGCGATGCCGATCTTCGATGCGCTCCGGCCCGAGGGCCCCCGGGAGGAGGGCTTCGTCCATGCCGGCGGCGTGGGTGCCGGGCACTACACGAAGATGGTGCACAACGGGATCGAGTACGGCCTGATGCAGGCCTACGCCGAGGGGTACGAGCTCCTGACCGCGTCGCCCCTGGTGGAGGAGGTGCACGGCACGCTCAAGGCCTGGACGCGCGGCACCGTCGTGCGGTCGTGGCTGCTCGACCTCCTGGTCGCCGCGCTGGAGAAGGACCCGATGCTGGTGGACCTCCGAGGCTACGTCGAGGACTCCGGCGAGGGCCGATGGACGATGGACGAGGCGATCGACAACGCCGTGCCGATGCCGGTGCTGGCGGCGTCGCTGTTCGCGCGGTTCGCGTCGCGGCAGGTCGACTCGCCGGCGATGAAAGCCGTCGCGGCGCTGCGGCAGCAGTTCGGCGGCCATGCGGTCACCCCCGCCGACCAGGTGCCCGGCCACCACGGGTAGGGACAGCGTTGACCCCGTGCACGTGACGCACCTGTCGCTGGTCGACTTCCGCTCCTACCCCGAGGCCGAGCTCGACCTGGCCGCCGGGGTGACGGCGTTCGTGGGACCCAACGGCCAGGGCAAGACCAACCTCGTCGAGGCCATCGGGTACGTCGCGACGCTCGGCAGCCACCGGGTCGCCACCGACGCGCCGCTGGTCCGCACGGGCGCCGAGCGCGCGGTGATCCGGGCCGACCTCTCCCGCGGCGGGAGGGCGAGCCGCGTGGAGCTGGAGATCGTGCCGGGCGCGCCGAACCGGGCGCGGGTGAACCGGGCCCCGGTGCCGCGCGCCCGCGACGTCCTGGGGCTGCTGCGGATGGTGCTGTTCGCGCCGGAGGACCTGGCCGTGGTCAAGGGCGACCCGGAGGGGCGGCGGCGGTTCCTCGACGACCTTCTGGTCGCCCGGGCGCCGCGGTTCGCCGGTGTCCGTTCCGACTACGAGCGCGTGCTGCGGCAGCGCAACGCGTTGCTGAAGTCGGCCGGCGCGACGATCCGGGCCGGTCGTGGCGACGTGCGCACCCTGGACGTGTGGGACAGCCACCTGGCCACGGCCGGAGCCGAGCTGCTGGCCGGGCGGTTGCGGCTGCTCGCCGAGCTGCGGCCGCTGGTGGCCTCGGCCTACGCCGCCGTCAGCGACGACGGGGGCGACGTGGCGCTGGGCTACCGCAGCACGCTCGGCGAGGACGTGGCGACCCTGCCGGACGCGGCGCACGTCCCGGAGGCCCGGCAGGCGCTGGCCGCGCGCCTGCTGGAGGAGATGGCCCGTTCCCGGCCGACCGAGCTGGAGCGGGGCGTGAGCCTGGTCGGCCCGCACCGGGACGACGTGGTGCTGAGCCTCGGCGACCTGCCGGCGCGCGGGTACGCGAGCCACGGCGAGTCCTGGTCGCTCGCGCTGGCGCTTCGGCTGGCCAGTTACGAGCTGCTGCGGGCGGAGGTGAGCGGGGACGCCGACGGCGAGCCGGTGCTGATCCTCGACGACGTCTTCGCCGAGCTCGACACGGGTCGCCGGGAGCGGCTGGCCGAACTCGTCCGGCACGCGGAGCAGGTGCTGGTCACCGCCGCCGTGCCGGCCGACGTTCCCGAGGCGCTGGACGGCGCCCGGGTCGACGTCCTGGCCGGGCAGGTCCGCCGTGTCCGGTGACCCGCCGGCCGAGCCGCCGGCCGAGCCGGACCCCGTCGACTCCGACGACGCGGCCGCCACGGCCGCCGACGAGGAGGGCGACGCCGGGGCGGTGCGCGCGGCGCTGAAT
>JBKPQU010000117.1:0-5970 GCA_046734255.1 Actinomycetota bacterium | reverse complement strand
GCTCGTAGCCCTCGCCGTCCAGGCCCCCGCGCAGCGCCGCGTACGCGGCCAGTTGCCCGCTGAGCACCGCGGCGGGCACGCGGTAGTCGCGGGAGGCGTTGCGCCGGCGGCACTCCGCGGGCGGCGTGTCGAACGCCACCGCGACGCAGGGGACGCCCGCCTCGGCGGCCAGCGCCCGCCAGGCCGCACGCCGCTCGCCGTCCAGCCCGAGGGTGTCGACCACCGTGGTCAGCCGGCGGCGCACCCGGACGGCGACGATCCGGTCCAGCAGCGCGAAGGCGTCCGTGCTGGCTGACAGGTCGTGCTCGCCCTCCCCCACCACCGCCCGGAGCGCATCGGAGGAGACGACCTGGTCGGGCCGGAAGTACTCCGCCGCCCAGGTGGTTTTGCCCGAGGCCGCCGGCCCCACCAGCACCACCAGCGTCGCGTCCGCCAGCCGCAGCATGGCCCAACGCTATGGCCCGGACTGGTGTCCGGCGCGGAGGTGCCGGATAGTCCGTACCAGGTGGCCCCTTGGGGAGGGCCCCCCTTCGGGGCGGGTCGCCCCGGCCGGAGCGCGAGCGCGGAGGAGGTAGGCGTGCCGGACCTGAGGGAGTACCGGAAGAAGCGGGACGCCCGGCGGACGCCCGAACCGGTCCCGGCCGCCGACGCCCCGCAGGGCAACGACGACACCTTCGTGATCCACGAGCACCACGCCCGCTCGCTGCACTGGGACCTGCGCCTGGAACGTGGCGGCGTGCTCGTCTCCTGGGCGGTGCCCAAGGGGCTGCCGCCGGATCCGGCGACCAACCACCTCGCGGTCCACACCGAGGACCACCCGCTGGAGTACGCGGACTTCGCCGGCGACATCCCGGCCGGTGAGTACGGCGGCGGGCAGGTGCTGATCTGGGACCGCGGCCGGTACGAGACCGAGAAGTGGTCCGATCGCGAGGTCAAGTTCGTGCTGCACGGCCGGCGGGCGGAGGGGCGGTTCGTCCTGTTCCACACCGACGGCAAGAACTGGATGATCCACCGGATGGACGCGCCCGCGCGGGAGGACTGGCGACCGCTGCCCGACCTCGTCCGCCCCATGCTCGCCACGGCCGGCGAGCTGCCCCCGGCACAGCAGGACGCGGAGTGGGCGTACGAGATGAAATGGGACGGCGTGCGCGTCGTCAGCTACGTCGCCGGCGGGCGGATCCGGCTGCTGTCCCGCAACGACATCGACGTGACCCCCCGCTACCCGGAGTTGCGCGCGCTCGGCGCCGCGCTCGGCACCACCCAGGCGGTGCTGGACGGCGAGATCGTCGCCTTCGACCGCGACGGCCGGGCCACCTTCCGGCAGCTGCAGCAGCGCATGCACGTCGCCAACGCCAACCAGGCGCGCCGCCTGGCCGAGACCGTGCCGGTCGTCTACCTCCTCTTCGACGTCCTGCACCTGGACGGCAGGTCGGCGCTCGAGCTGCCCTACGCGCAGCGGCGCGGGCTGCTCGACGGGCTGGGGCTGCACGGGCCCGCGTGGCAGGTGCCGCCGTCCTTCACCGGCGGCGGCGCCGACGTCCTCGCGGCGAGCCGGGAGCACGGGCTGGAGGGCGTGGTCGCCAAGCGGCTGGACTCCCGCTACCGGCCCGGCCGGCGCAGCCCGGACTGGCGGAAGGTGAAGAACGTCCGCACCCAGGAGGTGGTCATCGCCGGGTGGCGTCCGGGCCAGGGCCGCCGGGCCGGGATGGTCGGCTCGCTGCTGCTCGGCGTCCCCGGCCCCGAAGGGCTGCGGTTCGCCGGCGGCGTCGGCACGGGCTTCACCGAGCAGATGCTGAACGACCTCGGGCGCCGGCTCGCGCCGCTGGAGCGCAAGACCAGCCCGCTGGCCACCCAGCCGCCGGCCGCCCAGGTCCGGGACGCGCACTGGGTGACGCCTCGGCTGGTCGGCGAGGTCGCCTACGCCGAGTGGACGCACGACGGCCGCCTCCGCCACCCGTCCTGGCGCGGCCTCCGCCCGGACAAGTCCCCGGACGAGGTCACCGTCGAAGCCCCCTAGTCGTGCCACCGCCCTGGGTGCCGACTGTGCGGCATCGCACCCATCCGCGCTGCCCACGGCGTGACACCGTGGGCTTCTGGTGAGCACGGTGTGACACCGTGGGCAACCGGGATGCGCACAACTCCGCACAGTGGGCCAGGAGTCGACCGTGATCGGCGGACGTGTCCGCCCGTGACCCGCGGATCGGCGATCATTGACGGGTGGACGGAGCGGAGCTTCCCCGGCTGTGGGAGTGCCCGCGGTGTGGCGCCCGGCTGGTCAGCCGGAACCTGTCGCACTCCTGCGGCCACTTCACGCTCGAGGCGCTGTTCGCCCGCTCCGACGCGGACGTGCTCGACCTGGCTCGCGGCTACGTCGCGATGCTGCACTCCCTGGGCGACGTCCAGGTGATACCGCAGAAGACCCGCCTGGTCGCGGTGGCTCGCGTGCGATTCGGGGGGCTGCACCCGCGCCGGCACGACTTCCTGGCCAACTTCGCGCTGCACCGCTGGCTGGACAGCCCGCGGATCCTCAAGACCGTCGACTACGGCCCGCGCTGGCGCTCGCACGTCGTCCGGGTGAGCACGCCGGCCGACCTGGACGGCGAGCTGCGCGCGTGGCTCCAGGAGTCCCACGACGACGTCGGCCTGCAGCGCGGCCTGCGCTAGGCCTCGGCCGCCTCCAGCAGGCCGAGCAGCTCCGCGACACCCGAAAGGCTCAGATCCGGACGGCGGGATGCCGGCAGGTGGCTGAAGGCGTCGGGGCCACCGATCCCGGTCTCCACCGCCACCGAAAACGCCTTCCCGCTGTGCGCCATCGGCACCTCGAGATCCGGGTCGTCACCGACCACCGCGACCTCGCTCGGGTGCGCGCCGAGCCGGCGCGCGGCCACGCGCAGCGCGTGCGACGACGGCTTGCCGATCACCTCGACCCGGCACCCGGTCACGCTGCGGATCATCGCAGTGATCGCCCGGGAGGTGCCGATCGTCCTGCCGTCCACGGTGGCGAAGAACACCGACTGCGACGCGCTGTAGACCCGGGCACCCGCCCACACCGCATGGCAGGCGGCCTCCAGCGCGTCGAAGGTGAAGTCCCGGTACCACCCCACCAGCACCGCATCCACGTCCGGGCGACCGGCCGGCGGCAGCACCTCGATCCCCGCCTCGGCCAGCGGCTCTCGCAGGCCACCCACCCCGAGCACCATCACCCTGCGCTGCCGCCGGGAGGTCAGCACGTCGATCGCGCTGGACGCCGGCGTGACCACGCCGTCGTCGTCCAGCGCGAAGCCGAGGTCCCGCAGCCGGCCGGCGTACTGCCGGGGCGTGCGGACGGTGCCGTTGGTGAGCACGACGTACGGGAGCCCCCGCCGCGACAGCCATCCGGTGATCTCGAGCGCTCCCGGCAGCGGCGTCATCTCCTCGGTGCGCGCGTTGCCGAGGACCAGCGTGCCGTCCATGTCGAAGACGTACCCGCGGACGCCGCGCAGCCGCCGCAGGACGTCGCGCTCAGCTGTCGGCGGACCGGTCATTGCGGCGCAGCTCCAGGAAGAGGTCGGGCTTCTCGATCACCAGGTGCGAGAGCGGCGGGCGGGCGGCGAGCGCGGCCAGCAGCGAGCGGACGCCGGCGAGGTCGGGGTTGTACCGGGTGCGCGCGGGGCCGGCGGCGATCATCGCGTCCACCTGCTCGCCCGGCATCGTGGCCCGCAGCAGCAGCTCCTCGTCACCGATCCCCGCCGGGAAGCGCCGGCGCAGCTCGGCCGGGGACGGCGGCGGCGGCTCGCCGGCCAGGTCACGCGCCCGGGGCCGGGACATGATCCGGTCGCGCACGTCCGGGTCGACCGGTCCGGTGGGTCTGCCGAAGGTCCCCAGCAGGTAACGGATCACCTGGTCGGGGACCGTCGCGTAACGCTCCGGACCGATCACGTTGGCCAGCGCCTGCGAGCAGACCATCTGCGGGAACGGCGTGACCATGATGGGGTGGCCGAGCTCCGCGCGGACCCGCTCGACCTCATCGATCACCTCCCCGAAGCGGTCCTCCAGCCCCAGCTCGGCGAGCTGGCGCCGGGTGGTCGTCATCACGCCGCCGGCGATCTGGTGCCGCAGGAACGATCGGTCGTAGGCCTGCGGCACACCCGCGGGCAGCCCCTCGGCCCGGGCGAGCCGGGTGAAGTAGCCGGCGACCAGGCCGAGCAGCCGATCGTCGACGTCCACGGCGTGCCCGAGCTCGCGCAGGTTCGCCACGGTGAGTTGGGCGTCGGGCAGCGACGAGCCGTCGGACAGCGGCCCGCACGCGACGTGCAGGACCGGGACGCCCAGGCCGGCCGCGACCGGGTAGGTGTGCTGCGAGAGCCCGATCGTGGTGTGCGAGTGCAGCTCCAGCGGCTTTTCTCCGAGCCGCGAACGCACCGCCGGGATCAGCGTCCGCGCGCGGTCGGGATCGAGCAGCCCGGAAGGGTCCTTGAGGTAGAACCGGTCGATGTCCGGCGATCCCGTGAGCCGCGCCGCCAGGTCGGCATAGAAGTCGTCGTCGTGCACCTGGCTGACCGTGTAGGTGAGCGCCGCCACCACCTCGGCGCCGCCGGCCCGGCGGATCATCCGGGCGCTGGCG
Source organism: Actinomycetota bacterium (assembly GCA_046734255.1). Taxonomy (GTDB): domain Bacteria; phylum Actinomycetota; class Actinomycetes; order Actinomycetales; family Kineosporiaceae; genus JBKPQU01. Next base: position 1,367 of record JBKPQU010000117.1, on the reverse strand, counting down.
AGCATGGCGTCCGCGTCGTGCGTCGGGTCGAGCACGATGAACCGGTCCATCCCGTTGGCCACCAGCCGGTCGTAGACCAGCTGCATCAGGTCGGGATGCGCGAGCTCCCAGGAGATGAACCGCATCCCGGTCCCGATGAACTGCAGGCGGGTCCGCGGCATCGCGCGGCGGGTCAGCCGCAGCCGCTCCCACGGGTTCTCCCGGTGCACCCGGACGGCCACGCCCATCGCCGTGCTGGAGCTGAAGTCCAGCGCGTGGAAGCCGACCCGGTCCATCACCGGGGCGATCTGCAGGATCTGCGGGGTGTTCAGGCCCACCGCGCCCCACAGGCTCTGGTTGCCGTCCCGGATGGACACGTCCAGCAGGCGCACCTCAGCCACGGACAGGGTCCCGTCCGGTCATGGTGTCCGCCGGCTCCAGGAGCCTGCCCAGGTAGCCGGTGTCCACGGCGCCGGTGACGAACTCGGCGTCGCGGAGCACCCTCGCGTGCATCCCGACGGTGGTGGGCACGCCGGCGATGTCCACCCTGTCCAGCGCGCCGCGCATCCCCCGCACCGCGGCAGGCCGGTCCGGCGCATGGACGATCAGCTTGGCCAGCAGCGAGTCGTACTCGGGCGGGACGGCGGTCCCGGCCTGCACGTGCGTGTCCACCCGGATGCCCGGCCCGGCCGGGAAGCTCGCGGCGGTCACCGTGCCGGGACCGGGCCGGAAGTCCCGGGTCCAGTCCTCCGCGGTGATCCGGCACTCGATCGCGTGCCCGTGGACGCCGACCTCGTGCTGGGCGAGCCGCAGCGGAAGACCCTCGGCGACGGCGATCTGCTCCTCGACCAGGTCCAGGCCGGTCACCGCCTCGGTGACCGGGTGCTCGACCTGGATCCGCGCGTTCATCTCCAGGAACCAGAAGGCCGCCCGGTCGGCATCGCACAGGAACTCCACCGTGCCCAGCCCGCGGTAGCGCAGGTGCTCGGCGAACGCCACGGCCGCCGCGTGCAGGTTCGCGCGCAGCCCCGGGGGCAGGTCCGGTGCCGGCGCCTCCTCGAGCAGCTTCTGGTGGCGCCGCTGGACCGAGCAGTCACGCTCGCCCAGCTGGATCACGTCGCGACCGTCCCCGAGGATCTGCACCTCGACGTGCCGGCCGCCGGTGACGAACCGTTCGAGGTACACCCGCGGGTCGCCGAAGGCCGCCAGCGCCTCGGCGCTCGCGTGCCGCAGCGTCGAGGCGAGCGTCGCGGGATCGGAGACCACGCGCAGGCCCCGCCCCCCGCCGCCGCCGACCGCCTTGACCAGCACGGGCCAGCCGAGCTCCGCCGCGAGCCGCTCGCCGTCCGCCGCATCGCTCACCTCGCCGCCGGGCAGCACGGGAACCC
>JBKPQU010000116.1:0-6788 GCA_046734255.1 Actinomycetota bacterium | reverse complement strand
CGGCTCGTCCGGTCACGAGGGCAACGCCGCCCTGGCGCTGGTGCTGCGGGCCGACGACCCCGCGCTGCTGCACTACCGGTCGGGCGCCTTCTACCTGGCCAGGGCGGCCCGGGCGGGACGGCGCGAAGGGATCATGGACGTCGCGCTCGGCCTGTCCGCGTCCTCGGAGGAGCCGATCGCGGGTGGCCGGCACAAGGTCTTCGGCCACGCCGACCTCGCCGTGATCCCGCAGACCTCGACGATCGCCAGCCACCTGCCCCGCGCGGTCGGGATCGCCTGGGCGCTGGGCCGCCAGGCCGGGCTGCCCGCCCGCCTCCACCAGCCGCTGCGCTGGCCGGACGACGCGGTGGTCGTGGCCAGCTTCGGCGACGCGTCCGCGAACCATTCCACGGCCACCGGTGCCGTGAACGCGGCGTGCTGGGCGGCCTTCCGCGGCATCCCGCTGCCGCTGCTGCTGGTCTGCGAGGACAACGGGCTCGGGGTCTCGGTGCCCACCCCGAGGGGCTGGGTCCGGGCGTTGTACGAAGGCAGGTCCGGGCTGGTCTACCGGTACGCCGACTCCGCGGAGCCGCTGGCACTGCTGGACGCCGCGCGGGAGGCCGCAGAGCAGGCGCGCCTGCAGCGGGTGCCGGTGATGCTGCACCTGTCCTGCGTCCGGATCGGCGGTCACGCCGGGTCGGACGTCGAGAGCGGCTACCGCGGCCGGGGCGAGATCACCACGGATCTCGGGCGCGACCCGCTGGCGGCCACCATGCGTGCCCTCGTCGCCACCGGGACGCTGACCCCGGAAGAGGTCCGGGCTCGGTTCGAACTGGCCCGGGACGTCGTCGCGGACGCGGCCGTGCGGGCGGTGCGCCGTCCCCAGCTGATCAGCACCGCGCAGGTGATCGCCCCGCTGGCGCCGCGCCGTCCGGACGAGGTGGCCCGGCAGGCCTCCGGCTTCGCGCCGGACGCCGAGCGGGAGCGGGTCTTCGGCGGGCGGCTGCCGGAGCTGGAGCCGCCGCTGACGCTGGCGCAGAGCATCAACCGCGCGCTGCTGGACGCCGGGGCCCTGCACCCCGGGCTGGTCGTGCTCGGCGAGGACGTGGCCCGCAAGGGCGGCGTCTACGGGGTGACTCGGGGGCTGCAGCGCCGCCTCGGGTCGGCGCGAGTCGTGGACACGCTGCTGGACGAGCAGTCGGTGCTCGGCCTGGGTCTGGGCGCCGCGATCAGCGGGCTGCTGCCGGTTCCGGAGATCCAGTACCTGGCCTACCTGCACAACGCCGAGGACCAGATCCGTGGGGAAGCCGCGACCCTGCAGTTCTTCTCCACCGGGGCATTCCGCAACCCGATGGTGGTCCGGGTCCCGGGGCTGGCCTACCAGAAGGGTTTCGGCGGCCACTTCCACAACGACAACGGGCTGGCGGTGCTGCGCGACATCCCCGGCGTGGTCGTGGCCTGCCCGGCGCACCCGTCGGACGCCGCGCCGCTGCTGCGCACCTGCCTGGCCGCCGCGCAGGTCGACGGCACCGTCTCGCTGTACCTGGAGCCGATCGCGCTCTACCACGAGCGGGACATGATCGAGGTCGGCGACGGCGCCTGGACGGCCGGCTACCTCCCGCCGACGTCCTGGGGCGTCGGCCACGCACCGATCGGCCGCGCCACCGTCTGGGGCACCGGCGCGGACCTGACGATCGCCAGCTTCGGCAACGGGCTCCGGATGTCGCTGCGTACGGCGTCCCGGCTGGCCGACGCCGGCATCGGCTGCCGGGTGGTCGACCTGCGCTGGCTGGTGCCGTTGCCGGTGGAGGACGTCGTCCGCGAGGCGGTGGCGACCGGCCGGCTGCTGATCGTGGACGAGACCCGGCGATCCGGCGGGATCTCCGAGGGCCTGGTCACCGCGGTGCTCGAGGCGGGCTTCCCGGGGCGGCTGGCTCGGGTCGCGGCCGAGGACTCCTTCATCCCGCTGGGCGAGGCGGCGGCGCTGGTCCTGGTCTCCGAGGAGGCGATCGACCGGGCGGCCCGGCTGTTGCTGGAGCACCCCGACTGAGGCTCGACAGATTCGTCAGGCGATCCGGAGGTCCACCCCGAGCAGCACCAGGAACCACAGCAGGACCGCCAGGATGGCGTTGACGACGGACTTCAGCAGCGCCCGGGTGATATAGCCGTGGTCCCAGGCGACGAACACGCCAATCACGAGGTAGATGAGGAAGAGCAGGCTGATCCCACCGCGGCGGCGCCACATGGTGAACCTCCGTTGCGTTGAATCCCCCGATCCCTTCATGCGCGTTCCGATCACAGCTGCACCCGAACCGTAGGGCCGAACAGTCGCGGGCGCCCCTCGAAATGACAGTCGATGACTCGACGAGTGCCGGTCAGACGACGGCGTGCTCCGGGCGCGCCCCACCGCTGGAGAAGCGGTCCACGGACAGCGGCGAAACGTCGACGAAGGGCTCGCGGCGGAGCACCAGATCGCGCACGACCTCCCCGACCGCGGGTCCCAGCAGGAAGCCGTGCCCGGAGAACCCGGTCGCATAGAGGAATCGCCCGGGTGCGGCCGCCTCGCCGATCAGCGCGTTGTGGTCCGGAGTCATCTCGTACAGGCCGGCCCAGCCGTGCGCGATGCCCACGTCGAGCAGCGCGGGCGCCCGTCGCTCGATCGCCTCGGTCAGCCGGGGCAGCCAGGCGTCGTCACGGTCCAGCCGGAACCCCGGGCTTTCGTCGGGGTCGGACATCCCGAGCAGGATTCCCGGGCCCTCCGGGTGGAGGTAGAACGTCGTGGAGAAGTCGATCGTCATCGGCATGCCGGGCGGGACGAGCGCGGCGACCTGATCGCTCAGCGGTTCGGTGACCAGGACCTGCCGGCGCAGTGGGACGACCGGCAGGTCCACACCGGCCATCGCGCCGACCGAAGCCGACCACGCCCCGGCTGCGCAGACCACGGTCGAGGTCTCCACCCGGCCGGCGGAGGTGAGCACCGCGACGATCTCGGCCGCACCGCCCTCCGGGGCGCGGGTCTCGATCCCCTCCAGCTCCACCCCGGTCAGGACCGTCGCGCCGTGCCGGCGGGCGCCGGTGGCGTAGCCGAGTACCACCGACTCCGGCGAGCAGTACCCGTCGCCGGGATGGAAGGCCGCGGCGAGGATGTCGTCCGTGCGCAGGATCGGGACCAGCGCCGCGATCTCGGCCTGCTCGAGCATCCGGCTGCGCACGCCGAGGGAGTTCTGCAGCTCGACGTCCCGCTCGAAGGTCGCGACGTCCTCGGGCGTGGTGAGGAGGAACAGGTAGCCCACCCGGTGCAGGTCGATGTCCTGCCCGGGTCGCTGCGCGAAGTCGGCGAACGCCTCGAGGCCGCGCGCGCCCATCGCGATGTTCAGCGGGTCGGAGAACTGCGCGCGGACGCCGCCGGCCGCCTTCGACGTCGACCCGGCGGCCAGCGTCTCGCGTTCCAGCAGCACGACGCCCTCCACCCCGGCCTCCGCGAGGTGGAAGGCGATCGACGTGCCCATGACCCCGCCGCCGACGACGACGACCGATGCGCGCTCGGGCAGGTCGCCGCCGCGCATGCTGACCACCGGACCACCACCGCTCACAGGCGGAAGCCGGCATCCGGTTCGGGTACCTGGACGTCCATCTGCGCCTTCTGCAGCCGGCCGGAGTAGTCCCAGTTCATCGCCTGCCAGCGGGTGAACTGGTCCAGCACCCAGATCCCGGACTGCCGGGAACCGTTGCCGGACTTGCCGTTCCCGCCGAACGGCAGGTGCGCCTCGGCCCCGGACGTGGAGTTGTTCACGCTGACCATGCCGGCGCTGATTCCCTGGCGGAACCGGAACGCCGACTTGGGATCGGTGGTGTAGATCGAGGAGGAGAGCCCGTACCCGGGCGCGTTGGCCAGCTCGATCGCCTCGTCCAGGTCGCGGTAGGTGGTGATGCCGATGATCGGGCCGAACGTCTCGGTGCCGAACATCTGATCGTCGGGGCGGACGCCGTCGACGACGACCGGGTGGTAGAACAGCCCGCGCTCCCAGGCGCCCTCGTCGCCGACGAAGCCCGCGCGCTGGTTGTCGCCGGTGATCCGCCCGGTCCCGGTGGAGCCGAGCACCGTGTGGTGGGGGGCGATCCAGCCGAGGAAGGTCTCGTACCGATCGGCGAAGTGCTGGGCCAGCAGCGGGCCCATCACCACCTCCTGCAGCGGGTCGCCGACCGGCGCCCAGCGCACCGCGGCGTCGAGGCGGGTGGCGAACTCATCGTGCACCGACTCCTCCACGATCACGGTGCCGAGGCTGGTGCACCGCTGGCCCGCGGTACCGAAGCCGGAGAACAGCGCGCCCTCGACGGCCAGGTCGAGGTCGGCGTCCGCGGTGATCACCATGGGGTTCTTCCCGCCGAGCTCCAGGCACGGCGACTGCAGGTGGCGGCCGCACAGTTCGCCGATCGCGCGGCCGATGTCGGTCGAGCCGGTGAACCCGACCTTGCCGACCAGGCCGGCCGACAGCGCGGCGTCCAGGCCGAGGAAGGTGGTCGGGCCGTCGGCGTGGACGACGGTGAGCAACCCCGGCGGCAACCCGCCGGCCGTGAAGATGGCGGCCAGCGCCTCGGCGCAGGCAGCGGCGTACTCGGCCGGCTTCCAGACCACGGCGTTGCCCGCGAGCAGCGCCGGGACGATGTACCACGACGGCACCGCCACGGGGAAGTTCCCGGCGGTGACGACGACCGCGGTGCCGACCGGTACGCGGAACGTGAACAGCTGCTTGTCCGGCATCTCGCTGGGGACGGTCTGCCCGTACAGGCGCCGTCCCTCGCCGAGGAAGAAGTCGCAGGTGTCGACCACCTCCTGGACCTCGCCGCGCGCCTCGACCAGTGGCTTGCCGACCTCCCGGGTGACCAGCCGGGCCAGCGTCTCGGCGTTCTCCTCGACCAGGCGGCCGATCGCGGCGACCACCCGCCCGCGAACGGGCGCCGGCACGCCGGACCAGGCGCGCTGGGCCGCGCCGGCGTCACGGCAGGCCTCGACGAAGCGGCCGGGGGTGGCCAGATCCACGGTGAGCACGACGTCGTCGAGGGCTGCGGGATTGACCGAGGCATAGGTACCCATGGCTGGACGCTAGCGCTTGTCGGGCCGGTGCGACCTAGAGTGTCCGGCTGTGAGTGCCGACGCCGCTTCCGTGCGCCCACGGATCGCCTTCCAGGGTGAGCCGGGCGCCAACTCCGACGCCGCGTGCCGCGAGGTCGCGCCCGGACTGGAGCCGCTGCCCTGCCCCACGTTCGAGGATGCGTTCGCGGCCGTCACGTCGGGGACGGCCGCCCTGGCGATGATCCCGATCGAGAACTCGATCGCGGGCAGGGTGGCCGACATCCACCACCTGCTGCCGGACTCCGGGCTGTACATCGTCGGCGAGCACTTCCTGCCGATCCACTTCCACGTGCTGGGCGTGCCGGGGGCGCGGCTGTCCGACGTCCGGACGGTGCGCAGCCACGCGCACGCCTTCGGTCAGTGCCGGCGGGTCATGCGCGAGAACGGCTGGAACCCCGTGGTCAGCCACGACACCGCGGGTGCTGCGCGCGAGGTTGCCGAGCTGGGCGATCCCGCGGTCGCGGCGATCGCCCCACCGCTGGCCGCCGAGCTCTACGGCCTGCAGGCGCTCGCCACCGACGTCGAGGACGAGCACCGCAACACGACCCGGTTCGTCCTCCTGGCCACGGAGCCGGCCGAGCCCCCGCTCGGCGAGCACCCGGTGATCACGACGTTCGTCTTCCGGGTGCGCAACGTGCCGGCCGCGCTGTACAAGGCGATCGGCGGCTTCGCCACCAACGGGGTGAACATGACCAAGCTGGAGAGCTACCAGCTCGGCGGCACGTTCTTCGCCACCCAGTTCTATGCCGACGTCGAGGGCCACCCCAAGGACACCGCCGTCGCGCTCGCCCTGGAGGAGCTGTCGTTCTTCTCCGTCCGGCTCCGAGTGCTCGGCACCTACGCCGCCAGCCCCTTCCGCGCCGAGATCGCCGAGCCCGCCGCCAACCGCGAGCTGCGACCCACCCCTCTGCGCTGACCCTGCGCTGACCCGGCCCGCATCGACCAGCCCCGCCTGATGCCCACGGCGTCACGCCGTGCCCACCAGAAGCCCACGGTGTCACACCGTGGGCATGAGGGATTGGCGTGACGCCGCGCAGTGACGCGCGGGGACGCGCGTGGGACGCGCGGTGGGCGCGCGGGGGGCGCGGGGCGTCGGGCATTCCCGGCACGGCCGCGACACCGTCCGGCGTTGCTGGCGGAGTCTGCACCTGTCTTCGGTGATCGCTAGACAGGGTCAGACAGGGCGATCGAAGGCACGATCGAAGGCACGGCAGCACGGATGATGGGCTCGATCGGCGTGTCTGAGGCTTTCTAGCCGTCGGCGCTAGACAGCCGGATAGCGTCGTTCGGATGGATCCGGTGCGCAATCCCTACGCCCCGGGGGCCGGGCAGCGGCCGCCGGAGCTGGCCGGCCGGGACGGCGAGCTGCAGGCCTTCGAGGTCACGCTCGAGCGGATCGCCCGCGGGCGGCCGGAGCGGTGCGTGATCCTCACCGGCCTGCGCGGGGTCGGCAAGACGGTGCTGCTCAACGCGATGCGTTCGGCCGCCGTCCGGCGGGGGTGGGGGACCGGCAAGCTCGAGGCCCGGCCCGACCAGTCGCTGCGCCGCCCGCTGTCGAGCGCGCTGCACCAGGCCGTCCGCGAGCTCGGTCATCCGGAGCAGGACCAGGTCGACCACGCGCTCGGCGTGGTCCGGGGCTTCGCGCAGCGCGACGCGGGCGCGGGCGCGAAGCTGC
>JBKPQU010000115.1:0-4348 GCA_046734255.1 Actinomycetota bacterium | reverse complement strand
GCGCCGGTCCCCGGCCGCCTTCGCCGTCTCGAGCGCCTCCTGCAGGAGCGCCAGCGCCGCGGTGGTCTGGCCGGAGTGCAGCCGCACCAGGCCGGTGTGGTTGAGGGCGCTGCTCACCCCGGCGAGGTCGCCGGCCTCGGTCGCCATCGCGAGGTGGCGCCTGGCCACGACGAGCGTCTCGTCATAGGAGCCCTGCTGGTAGAGCGCGAAGGTGATGCGGCCGAGTGTCCTCGAGAGGCCCTGGCGGTCGCCGAGGCGCTCGAACTCTTCGGCGGCACGGGTGAGCCAGCTCACCGCCTCCGCATACGACTGGGTGTACATGAACAGATCGCCGAGGTCCCGCTCGCTGGTGGCAAGGACGTCGCGACGATCGGTCCGCGAGGCGACCTCCATTGCCTGCCGAAAGGCCTGCTCGGCCTCGGTCCACTTGCCAGTGAGGTGCCAGATGGCGCCCAGCTCGACCAGTACCTCGCCGGTCTGCTCCTCCGGCTGGAGTGGGAGCAGGCGGTCGTAATAGCCGACGGCAGCCTCGTTGGCGAATGCCGCCTTGGCCGCGTCGCCGGCCGCCCGGAACCAGATTCGCTGCTTGTCGAGTCGCCGGGTGTGCCCGTAGTGGTGGGCCAGCATGTCGACGTACTGGGCGAGGCGGTCGGGATAGGTGCGCTCGATGTAGAGGCCGACGCGCTCGTGCAGGGCCTCGCGCAGCCGGAAGGTGAGGCTCTGGTACGCCACCTCCTGGGTGATCGCGTGCTTGAACTGGTACTCCGGCTCGGGAGCGGCCGTCCGGCGGGGCATCAGATCGAGTTGGTCCAGCCGCTCCAGGTGGCGCTCGACTTCCTCCGGCCTGCCGGCGGGCGGGTAGCTCTCGGAGATCCAGAGCGCCCGGCTCCGGCGGCCGATGACGCTGGCCACCTTGATGGTGGCCTTCTCGCCCTCGCTGAGCTGGTCGATGCGGGCCATCACCAGCCGCTGGAGCCCGTCGGGCAGCTCCACCGAGGCCAGGGCGCCTGGGTCGCGTGGGTCGATGCCCCGGCTGTGCAGGTAGTTGACCAGCTCCTCCAGGTAGAAGGGGTTGCCCTCGCCCCGGTCGGTGAGGTGGCGGACCACCTCGGGGGCGGCGACGGTGTCGGCGCCGTAGCGCTGACGCAGCCGGAGGTCCACCAGCCGCTCGGCGTCCGTCCCGGCCAGCTCACCTAGCCGGAGGTCGGTTGACCGAGGGAGCCGAGACAACGACGACAGCGGCGACGGATCGCCCCCCGTCCGGCGGGCGATCGCCAGGATCAGCACCGACTGGTCGGGGATGTTCTGGCCGAGGAACTCGAGCAGCACGTAGGAGGCGGGGTCGATCCAGTGGCAGTCCTCGAGCACGAGCAGCAGCGGGGTGGCCCCCGTCCGGCTCCGCAGGCACTCGAGCAGAAGGGACCGGAGGAGCTCGTCGCGGTGCTGCGGGTCGAGGGAGGCGGTGAGTTCGCTGTCGGGCATGGGTAGGTTGACGACCGGCCCCAGCAGCGGCGCCCGGTGGCCCGAGCCGCCGTCGCGTCGCGCGATCCGGCGGGTCAGCTGGGCCGCCTGCTCCGCGATCGGCAGCGACGTGTCCAGCTCCAAGAGGTCGCTCCAGATCGAGCGCCAGACGAGGTAGCTGGTCGTCGTGCCATGGGAGCGGCAGGCTCCGGCGTAGCTGGCGAACCCAAGTCCCTCGGCCATCCGGACGATGTCGGAGCCGAGGCGTGACTTGCCGATCCCCGCCTCCCCGGTCAGGCAGACGATCTGCCCCTCGCCGGCAAGCGTGCGCGTCGCCAGCGCCCGGGCCCTGGCGACCTCGCCTTCCCGGCCCACCAGGGGTTGAGCGGTGGCCGGCGCAGGCTGGCGGCCGCTTGGCCGGTCCCGCGCGGCGTGGACCGTCCAGACGTCGATCGGCCCGGACTTGCCCTTGACGCGGATCGGCGCCAGCTCGTCGTGGATGGTGGTGTCGCGCACCCGCTCGTGGGTCGGGCGGTCGATGAGGAGCTGGCCCGGCTCGGCGGCCTGCATGAGGCGCGAGGCGAGGTTGACCGAGTCGCCGATCACCGAGTACTCGCGCCGGGAGTTCGAGCCGACCTCACCACAGTAGACGGAGCCGGTGGTGACGCCGGCCCGGAACGGTCCATCCGGCAGCTGGAGCAGCTCCAGGCAGCAGTGGACCGCCCGCTCCTCGTCGTCCTCGTAGCTGACCGGGGCGCCGAAGCACGCGACCAGCAGGCTGCCCTTGTCGCCGGTGGCGACCTGGCGGAGATGACCACCGTAGCCGTCGATCACCCGGACAGCGGCGGCCAGGAAGCGCTGCAGCGCGGCGACCGACCTCAAGTCGTCTGTGGCAAGCTCCGGGATCCCGACAAAGGCGACCGTGACCTTGCGGTGTTCGTTCACGAACTCGCGCCGTCCGGAGCGCAACCGCTCGGCGATGGCCGGATGGAGGAAGGGGGCGAGCCGCCGCGCCGTGCCCTCGTCGACCGAGGCGAGTGGGGCTGGCCGCACCGGCGAGATCGGTTCGCGTAGGCGGCCGATCACCGACCACGAGCCCCGGCGCTCCAGGACATCGACGCTGAGACCGCCCTCGAGCAGGCGGTGGTCCACGACGACCTCGCCACGCCGGGCGTGCTGCTCGGCCCATGCCGCTCGGTCGAGCGCGGGTCCCGCAAGCACATAGCCGAGCCGGATGGCCGGGTCCCCCATGATGGTGACCAGCAGCGGACCGGCTCCGACGCCGGCCTTCATCGCCAGCTCGAACGTCCTTGCCCGCGTCGTGACGGTTTGGAAGCGCGCCATCTCGGCCTGCATGTAGAGCGCGCAGCCGACCGCTCGGCGTTCGGTTGCCTTCCGGGCCTTGGCGTCGTGCCAGAAGACGGCGGTCAGCGCGTCGCCGGCGAATTCCGCCACCGCACCACCATAGAGCGCGACAAGGCTGGCCATGGTATCGAACCAGCCATTCAGGATCCGCGTCAGCTCCTCGGTTCCGTACGCGCCGGAATTCGTCAGCGCCTCGCTCAGCGGCGTGAAGCCCGCGACGTCGATGAACAGCACCACGGCGTCAGAGGAGTCAGCGTTGCCGATCGGCGTCTCGCGCGGGTTTCTGAGCAGCGTCCGGACGACGTCGTCGGGCACGAATGAACGCCACGCGGCACCCAGGCCCCCCTCCTCACGACGGTGGCTGCCGTCCGGAACCGACTGGTGCTCACCCACGGCGACTTCCCTTGTGCTGGAGCCCCTGCCGTTCTACGTTAGGCCGGACGTCAATGAGCGCGCCGAGGCGTGCCCGCAGGGACTGGGGGTAGCCATGTCTCACGCCGGAAGCGACGCGGTGTTCGACTTCCTGCGGGTCTGCAGTCACGGCCTCCGGTTCAAATTCGGAGTCCGGGTGCCCGCCTCGGCGCAGGACGCCCCACCGAACCGATCGCACGCGCTTTACGTGCGGATCCAGGCGGCGTCACCGCCTCCCAGCCGAGTCGACAAACTCCCTTGGGAGTTCGGAATTCGCGCCAATGACGGCACCGAGGCGGGCCAGCCGTTGCAGGTGGCGGTCGGCGACGACAGTTGGAAGCAAGATGGCGTGTTCCAGGTCAAGGGAATTCCCTCCCTCGACCAGCCGGGACCGGACGAAATCGTCCTCGACCGATGGCTCACCGTGCCTGGCCACCGCACCACCCTTGAGTTCAACGACGAGGTCGACGACCTGGGATTCCTCTCCGCCTCCTACCCGCAGCCGGAACTGGACGAAAGCGGTGTGGCGCGGGTCCCGTTGGAGTACTACGGCGAGTATCCTATCCAGTGGCTCAGGGACCTCCCAGCCAAGAGCTGGGTGGCGATCAGCTTCGACCGGTTCTGGCCACCGGAGCGCGAGAGCGTCGAGTACATCGCCCAGATCGGGAACTGCGAACCCCCCCACGACTGAGCTGGGCGGCGAGGCCGCCGGTCCCGACCTCGTCGGCCTGGATCTCGATGACCGAGCGCTTGTCGCCCTCACGGTCACCCAGCTGCACTGGCGCAGCCAGCCCGTGATCATGACTCGGTCGCCCTTGGCGAGCGACTCGGCCAGGTGGTCCGCGGCCCCAGCGCGGCCCGCTGGGATAGTGGGAGACGCCGCCGCGGCCCATTGCACCTGCCGATCAGAACCCGTGGTGTACCGCGGCATCGTCTTCGCCACGGCCATCCTCAGCCTCCCCGTCGGAGGATGCCTCGCCGATCGTCGACCTCGGACGGCCTGGCCGGAGGAGGATGGAAGTCCATCGGTCGGGGGGAGGCCCGACCCCCGCACGGTAGCGCCACCGGCCGACGCCAGAAGGCAGAGGAAGCCGCGGCCAGCACCGCCCAC
>JBKPQU010000114.1:0-4018 GCA_046734255.1 Actinomycetota bacterium | reverse complement strand
GATCACGTGCGAGGAGGTCTTCGAACTTCAACCACGACTGCGCGACGTCGTCGGCCTCCAGTGCCGGCAACCGAGCCTGGAGGGCACCGGTCACGTGCCGCTGCGCCGGCTGGTCACCGAGGCTCTGCGGATGCGCCCGGACCGGATCGTGGTCGGCGAGGTCCGCCAGGCCGAGAGCCTCGACCTGCTTCTGGCTCTGAACAGCGGACTTCCCGGAATGGGCAGCATTCACGCCAACTCCGCCCGTGAGGCGCTGACCAAGATGTGCACGCTGCCCCTACTGGCCGGAGAGAACGTCGGCAGCCGTTTCGTCGTGCCCACCGTGGCATCGTGCATCGATCTCGTCGTCCATCTGGGCCTCGACCCCGACGGCCGGCGCCGCGTTCGCGAGATCGTCGCCGTCCCCGGCCGCGTCGAGCGGGATGTCGTTGAGACCGCGGATCTGTTCGCCCGCAGGGGAGACCAGCTGATCCGGCTCGGCGGCTTCCCGCCGCACGCCGACCGGTTCGAGCGGGGTGGGTTCGACCTGGCCGCGCTGCTCGGGGGCGATCCCGCGTGGGTGTGATCGTCGGCCTGGTCCTCGGCGCCGGCCTGTTCTGCATCTGGTGGTCCTGCTGGGTGCCCGAGGCCCCGCGCCCGCCACGGGTCGGCGGGCACGCCGACCGCGTGAGGGACGTCCTGCGGCAGGCGGGCATGGAGGCGATCTCGCCGGCATCGGTCGTCATGGTGTGCGCGGTGCTCGGCGCCGCCGGATTCCTCGGCGGGCTTGCGATCTCGCAGGTCCCGGCGATCGGCGTGTGCGCCGGGCTGGCCTGCGCCTGGCTGCCCGTGGCCGCGATCCGGGCGCGGGCCAGACGTCGGCGGGCGGTGCTCCGCGACCTCTGGCCGGACGTCGTTGATCACCTGACCTCGGGTGTGCGCGCCGGCCTGGCGCTGCCGGAGGCGCTCGCGCAGCTGGGCGAGCGCGGTCCGGTCGCGTTGCGTCCGGGGTTCGACGCCTTCCGCCGGGACTACCACGCCACCGGCCGGTTCGGGGAGTCGCTGGATGCGTTGAAGGAACGGATGGCCGACCCCGTCGCCGACCGGATCTGCGAGGCGCTGCGGATCGCCCGCGAGGTGGGCGGCAGCGATCTGGGGCGGCTGCTGCGCAACCTGTCGGCCTTCCTCCGCGAGGACGCGCGGACCCGCGCGGAACTGGAGGCGCGGCAGAGCTGGACCGTTCACGCGGCGAGGCTTGCGGTCGCCGCACCGTGGATCGTGCTGGCGTTGCTGGCCACCCGGCCGGAGTCGCTGGCCGCCTACAACCGGCCCGCGGGCGCCGTCCTGCTCGCGGCCGGTGCCGCCTGCTGCCTGGTCGCGTACTGGTTGATGATCCGCATCGGCCGGCTGCCGGAGGAACGGCGGGTGCTGCGATGAGCGCGCTCCCGTCGGCCGGCGCCGATCCGGTGTCCGGATCCGCTGCGATGTTCTCGCCGACAGGTGCGGTCCTCGGGCTGGTCGCCGGGCTGGGGCTCGTGCTGGTGATGGCGCGCCTGCCGCGGTTGCGCAGGCAGGGCCTCGGCCAGCGCCTGGCGCCGTACCTGCGCGACGCGACCCCGGCGTCCCGGCTGCTGGCCGATCCCGGTGCTGACGGGCCGCTGCGGGTCGCCGAGCACATGCTCGCCCCGCTGATCGGAACGGCGGTCGGCTGGCTCGGCCGCCTCTCGGCCGGCTCCGACTCGGTCCGGCGCCGGCTCGATCAGCTCGGGGACGCCCGCACCACCGAGCAGTTCCGGGCGGAGCAGGTCGTCTGGGGCCTGGTGGGCGCCGCGTGCGGCGCCGCCGTGGGGCTGCTGCTGGCCGCGGGACGCCGCAGCGTCCTCCCGGTGGCCGGCCTGGTGGTGGTGGGCGGGCTGGCCGGCGTCCTCGGCCGGGACCATCTGCTGACCGTGCGGGTGCGCCGGATGGAGCAGCGCATCCTGGCGGAGTTCCCCGCCGTCGCCGAACTGCTGGCGCTGTCGGTCGCGGCCGGCGAGGGCGCCGTCGGTGCTCTGGAGCGGGTGGCCAGAACCTGCAGCGGGGAGCTCGCGGCGCAGCTGCGGCGAGCGCTCGGCGAGGCGCGGACCGGCGCATCCCTGGTGCACGCGCTGGAAGGGCTGGCGCGGCGTACGGACCTGCCGAGCCTGGCCAGGTTCGTGGACGGTCTCGCCGTGGCCCTGGAGCGTGGGACGCCGCTCGCCGACGTCCTTCGAGCACAGGCACAGGACGTGCGCGAGATGACCCGGCGGCGCCTGATCGAGTCCGGCGGGCGGCGCGAGATAGCGATGATGATCCCGGTGGTCTTCCTCGTGCTCCCGGTCACGGTGATCTTCGTCGTCTATCCCGGCCTGGCCGTGCTGCAGCTGAACCTGTGAGCTTGGGAGGTACCGGATGAGGTGGTGGCTGAGCCTGCCGCTACGGCGACCGCGACGGCACGCGGATCGAGGCGATGTCCCCGGGTGGGTCCTGGTCACGCTGATGACGGCGGGCCTCGTGCTGTCGCTGTGGGCAGTGGCGGGGCCGCGGCTGGAGTCGGTGTTCAGCGACGCGATCGACCGCGTGGTCGGCGGTCCGTGAGCCCTCGGCGGGTCGAGGCCGGTGCCGCCGTCGTCGACTTCGTCCTGGTCGGCGCCGTGCTCACGCTGATCTTCGCCGGGCTGCTTCAGCTCGGTGTGGCGCTGCACGTGCGCAACGTCCTGAAGGACTGCGCCACCGAGGGAGCCCGCTACGGCGCGCTGGCGGATCGCGGCCCGGCGGCCGGTGCCCAGCGCACCCGTGACCTCATCGCATCCGACCTGTCCGTCGCGTACGCCCGAGACGTCGACGCGGAGCGGGAGACCATCGGCGGCCTCGACAGCATCGTCGTGCGAGTCCGCGCGCCGCTGCCCGTAGTCGGGCTGATCGGCGTCGGCCGCACGGTGAGCGCCACCGGGCACGCGGTCGCGGAGAACCCGTGACGGCATCCCCGGCCGCCTCGATCGCACCGAGCGGCTCACCCGCCCGCACCGCCCGGCGGGCGAGGCCGGGCGAGCGGGGCAGCGCGCTCGTGGAGTTCCTCACCGCGGGGCTGCTGCTGATGGTGCCGCTGGTCTACCTGGTCCTCGTGCTGGCCCGGATCGAGGCCGCGTCCTTCGCCGTGGACGGATCGGCCCGGGAGGCGGCCCGGGCGCTCGTCACCGCGACCACGGAGGAGGAGGGCCGGCGGCGGGCCGCGGACGCGGTCCGGCTGGGACTGCTCGACCAGGGGTTCGACGTCCCGGTGGAGGACGCGCTGGCGATCGAGTGCTCCGGCCGCCCGTGCCTGCTCCCCGGTGCCCGGGTGGTGGCCCGCGTGCAGGTCCAGGTGGTCCTTCCGGGGGTTCCCGCACTCCTGGACCGGGTGATTCCCGCTCGGGTCACCGTCCGGGCGCAGCAGGTCCTCGCGGTCGACGCCTTCCGCCCGCCACCACCCGCCGGGGGCACGCCGTGATGCCGCCGTCGCGGCAACGGCTCCCGGCGCCGGCCGCGGACGGCGGCCAGGTTCTGCTGCTCGTGCTGGTGTACACGCTGCTCGCGTTCCTGCTCGTGACCGCGGTCGCGGACGCCGCCGCGGTGCACCTGGAACGCAACCGGCTCGTCTCGCTGGCGGACGCCTCGGCGCTGAGCGCCGCGGAGGCCCTGGACACCGCCCGCTTCTACCAGCAGGGACCGCCCGGCGGCGACGGCACCGGCGGGTCCGGAGGGCCTGTTGTCCCGGTCTCGGACGCCAGCGTGCGGGCCGGCGTGGCTCGATTCCTCGGGCTGTCCCGAGCCGACCAGCGGTTCACCAGCCTCGACATCGCGGAGCCGACCGGATCACCGGACGGAGCCGGCGTCGAGGTGACGCTTTCCGCGGTCGCCCATCTGCCCGTGCTCACGCCCGTGGTGTCCGCGTGGTGGCGTGGGGTGCCGCTGCGGGTCACGTCCCGTGCGCAGGCGCGAGCCGTGCCCTTGCCCTGAGCGGACAGGAGAGCAACCTGGC
>JBKPQU010000113.1:0-4774 GCA_046734255.1 Actinomycetota bacterium | reverse complement strand
GCCCAGGTCCGTGCTGCCCCGGCTCACGTTGCGCCGCAGCGTCTCCAGCAGCGTGGCCAGCAGGTTCGTGCGCATCTCCGGCTGCTGATCGGACAGCGGGTTGGCCAGCCGCAGCGCCCGCCGCCGGGCGTCGTCGGCGGGCAGCCCGAACGCGTCGTGCACGGACGGCGCGACGAACGGGTAGGACAGGACCTCCACCAGGCCGTGCTCGGCCAGCGCCCGCGCCACCGAGCGCCGGACCCGCTGACCGTAGGTCAGCCCGCGACCGACGGGCGCCACCGGCAGCACCGAGGGGATCGTCTCGTACCCGCGCAGCCGGGCGACCTCCTCGACCAGGTCCACCCCGACAAGCAGGTCCGGCCGCCAGGACGGCGGGAGGACGTCGAGGATGGCCGGGGCGTCCCCGGCCTGGTCGGCCACGGTGACCGAGCAGCCGATCATCGTCAGCGTGTCCACCACCTGCTCGCGGGTCCAGTCGATGCCGACGACCCGGTTCGGCAGGTCCCAGGACATCCGGATCGCAGACCGCGGCCGCCTGGCGTCCACGTCGGTCACCGGACCCGGGACGCCGCCGCCGTATTCCACCAACAGCCGGACGGCGAGCTCGGCCGCCCGGTCGGCGAGGTCGGTGTCGACGCCGCGCTCGAACCGGCGGCTGGCCTCGGTGGACAGCCTGTACCGGCGTCCGGTGCGGGCCACGCTCACCGGGTCGAAGTGCGCCGCCTCGATCAGCAGGTCGGTGGTCCGTTGCGAGACCTCGGTGTCTGCGCCGCCGATCACCCCGGCGAGGGCCAGCACCCGGGCCCCGCCCTCGTCGGTGATCAGCAGGTCCTCGGCGTCGAGGGCGCGCTCGACGCCGTCCAGCGTGGTCAGCCGCTCCCCCGCCCGGGCGCGCCGGACGACGATCGCGCCACTCAGCCGGGACAGGTCGAAGGCATGCAGCGGCTGCCCGAGCCCGAGCATGACGTAGTTGGTCACGTCGACGGCGAGCGAGATCGGGCGCATCCCGGCCAGCTGCAGCCGCCGGCGCAGCCATCGCGGCGACGGGCGCGACGGGTCGAAGTCGCGCACGATCCTGGCCACGTAGCGGTCGCACCCCTCGATGCCGTGAATCGGGGCGGAGTCCTCCAGCCGCACCGGGTAGCCCTCGGACGTCGCCGCTGGCACGTCGAGCAGCGCGGGGTCGCTGAAGCCGGAACCGGTGGCGTGGGCGTACTCCCGGGCGACGCCGCGCACGCTCAGCGCGTACCCGCGGTCCGGGGTGACGTTGACCTCGACCGCCTGGTCGTCCAGCCCCAGCAGGCCGATCGCGTCGGCGCCGGGCTCGGCGTCGCCCAGCCCCCATTCGGAGAGCCTGATGATGCCGGTGTGGTCGTCACCGAGGTCCAGCTCCCTGGCGGAGCAGATCATGCCGTCGGAGACGTGCCCGTAGGTCTTGCGCGCGCCGATCTCGAGGCCGCCGGCCAGCACGGCCCCGGGCAGCGCGACCACCACCGCCTCACCGGTGGAGAAGTTGCGCGCGCCGCAGACGATCCCGCGGGGCTTCTGCTCGCCCACGTCGACGAGACACCAGCGGATCGTCTTGCCGTTGCTCTGCGGCTCGTCCGCGAAGTCCAGCACGCGGCCGACCACCAGCGGGCCGAGCACGTCGCCGCCGTGCACGGCCTCCTCCTCCAGACCGACCCGCGCCAGGTCGGCGGCAACGTCCTCCGCCGCCATCCCGCCCGCATCCGGCGGCGGCGTGACGTACTCGCGCAGCCACGGCAGGGGGACCCGCATCAGGCGTCCATCCCGAACTGCAGGCTGAACCGGACGTCGCCCTCGACCATGTCGCGCATGTCCTCGATGCCGTGGCGGACCTGCAGGGTGCGCTCCAGACCCATCCCGAAGGCGAAGCCCGTGTAGCGCTCGGGGTCGACGCCGCACGCGCGCAGCACGTTCGGGTTGACCATGCCGCAACCGCCCCACTCGATCCATCCCGTGCCCTTGCACGCGCGGCACGCGGCGTCCTTGCCCTGGCAGAGGAAGCAGCGGAGGTCGAGCTCGGCGCTCGGCTCGGTGAACGGGAAGAACGACGGGCGCAGCCGGGTGGTGATCCCCGGCCCGAACATCGCCGCGGCGAAGTGGTCGAGGGTGCCGCGCAGGTGCGCCATCGTCAGCCCCTCGTCCACCGCCAGCCCCTCCACCTGGTGGAACACCGGGGTGTGCGTGGCGTCCAACTCGTCGGTGCGGAACACCTTGCCCGGGCAGATCACGTAGACCGGCAGGTCGCGCTCCAGCAGGGCCCGGGCCTGCACCGGGGAGGTGTGGGTGCGCAGCACCAGGCCGCTGCTCGGCGGGTCGATGAAGAACGTGTCCTGCATCTGCCGGGCGGGGTGGTCGACGCCGAAGTTGAGCGCGTCGAAGTTGAACCACTCGGCCTCGACCTCGGGCCCCTCGGCGACCTCCCAGCCCATCGCGACGAACACGTCGCAGATCCGCTCGGCGATCGTCTCCAGGGGGTGGCGTGCCCCGGGCAGGCCCCGCTCGACCGGCAGGGTGACGTCGACCGCCTCGGTGCGCAGGACCGCGGCGTCCCGCTCCCCCTCCAGCTCGGACTGCCGCTCGCGCAGCGCCTCGGCCACCTTCGCGCGGGCGGCGCCGACCCGAAGGCCCGCTTCCTTGCGGGCGGCCGGTGGCAGCGCGCCGATCTCCCGGTTGGCCAGCGCCAGCGGGCTGCGGTCGCCCGCGACCCGCGCGCGGACCTGCTTGAGGGCGTCCAGGTCCTCGGCCGAGGCGATGGCGGCCAGCGCCTCGTCCGCGGCGCGCGCGAGCTCGGCGTCGCTGAGCACGGCCACCTCGACCGGGTCGTAGTTGGTGTTGATGCCCATCGCCTCGTCGTTTGGTTGCTCCCTGTGGCCGTGCCGATCCTCTCAGATCGGCGAGGGCCGGATCACGCGGGTTTACGAGTGCCTCAGGGGCCCGGACCGGCCACGATGTCCCGATGCGGGCAGCCCCGGGCGCGGTCGTCGTCGTCGGGTCGGTGAACGCCGACCTCATCGTCCAGGTCGAACACCGCCCGGGGGCCGGTGAGACCGTCCTCGGCGGCGACCTGGCCGTCCGGCCCGGCGGCAAGGGCGCCAACCAGGCGGTGGCGGCGGCCCGGCTCGGGGCCGGCGTGACGTTCGTCGGCTGCGTGGGCAGCGACGCCTACGCGGGGCTGCTCGTGGAGTCCCTGGTCGAGGCGGGGGTCGACGTCCGCGAGCTGCGCCGGGTGCCCGGCCCGTCCGGCACCGCCCTGATCACCGTCACCCCGGACGGCGACAACTCGATCGTGGTCTCGCCCGGGGCCAACGCCCGGATGGAGCCCGCCCGGCTGGACGAGCTCGGCGACACCTTCGCCGCCGCGCGGATCGCCGTCCTGCAGTGCGAGCTGCCGCTTCCGGTGGTGGAGCGCGCGGCAATGCTTGCCGGCGAGCACGGCGTGCGGCTGCAGCTCAACCTGGCGCCACCCGCCCCGCTGCCGGCCGCGGTGCTGGCGCTGGCCGACCCGCTGGTGGTCAACGAGCACGAGGCGGCGGCGCTGCTCAACCGCTCCGCGGGGGGACCGCCAGGGCGGACCGGCTCGGCCGGCTCGGCCGGTCCCGACGACCTCGCCGACCTGCTCGCGCTAGGGCCGCGCAGCGTCGTGCTCACCCTGGGCCGGCACGGCGCGGTCGCCGGCTGGCCGGAGGGACGGGCGCGGGTCGAGGCACCGCGGGTATCGGCGGTGGACACCACCGGTGCCGGTGACGCGCTGGCCGGCGCGCTGGCGTGCCGCCTCGCCCTCGGCGACGTCCTGACCGACGCGGTGGGGTACGCGGTCCGCGTGGGCAGCACGGCGGTGATGCGCCGCGGCGCGCAGCCCTCCTTCCCGCATCCGGAGGAGGTCCTGGACCCGCCGTGACCACAGGCCCGCAGTGACACTGTGCGGAGTTGGGCGCATCCGCGTTGCCCACGGTGTGACACCGTGCCGACCAGAAGCCCACGGTGTCACGCCGTGGGCATCAGGTCGGGACGACCCGGCAGCCGGAGCCGCGGCGCTGGGCCCGGGCGGTGGCGTAGAGGCAGACGGCGGCGGCCGCGGCGAGGTTGAGGCTCTCGGCCCGGCCGTGCACCGGCACCGCGACGACGGCGTCGGCAAGCCTCCGGTCCTGCTCGGGCATCCCCCACGCCTCGTTGCCGAAGATCCACGCCACCGGGCCGGCGATACCGCCGGGGCGACCGGCGGCCGCGTCGTCCAGCAGCGTGTCGAGGTCGACGTCTCCGGCGACGTCGGCGGCGTAGACGCTCAACCCGGCGGACCGCAGCGCCGGGACAGCCTCGGCCAGCGACACCCCGGTGACCACCGGGGTGTGGAAGATGCTGCCTGCGCTGGCCCGCACGCACTTGGGGTTGTGCACGTCGACGCTCGCACCGGTGATGACGACGGCCTCCGCGCCGGCGGCGTCGGCCGAGCGCAGCACGGTGCCCGCGTTGCCCGGGTCGCGCACCTGCGACAGGACCGCGACCAGCCGCGGCCCGGCCGCGAGCGCCGCCTGCAGCGGGACGTCGACGAACCCGCAGACGGCGAGCAGGCCCTGCGGGGTGACGGTGTCCGCCATCGCCGCGAGCACGTCGTCGGTGACGATCCGGGCCGGCACCCCGTGCGCGGCGGCCGCGGCGACGATCTCCGGGTTGCGGGCGGAGCCCTGCGCGGTCGCGTACAGCTCGAGCACCACCGGACGGCCGGGGGTGTGCGCCGCGAGCGCCTCCC
>JBKPQU010000112.1:0-9671 GCA_046734255.1 Actinomycetota bacterium | reverse complement strand
GTTCACGGCCTGCGGGCTCGCGGCGCGCAGGTAGGTCCGGCCGACGCCGGCCGCGTCCCGCTGCACGATGCGCACGGTCCAGGACTGGTAGTCGTCCCACGTGTGCAGGTAGACCGAGTTCCCGTCACGGCCCACCTCGCGCAGGCCCATCACCCGGACGAAGAAGTCCCGGGACTCGTCGAGGACGGGGGTGTAGAGCTCGATCGGCCCGACGTGAGCGATGTCCCGCCGCCGATCGGGGTCATGCGTGAGGCTGGGCTCCGGTGCCGCGCTCATCCGATCGCCTTTCCACTGCGTGGCCAGACGAGGCCGTCGGACAACTTCCGGGCGGTGCGGACGACGGTGGATCTCCGCACCCGGGTGAGAGTGCCGTCGCCGTCCAGTTCCAGGAACACGTCGAAGAAGCCGGTGGGGTGTTCGATGCGCACCAGGCCGCCGTCGCCGGTCGGCCGGCTCGCCACGGTGCCGTGGGTCATCACCCCTGCCGCGACGGACACCGCGCCCAACACTCCGATCGCCGGGTGCACGCGGTGCGGGATGAACGTGCGCGTCGTGACCGTGCCTCCCCGGTGCGGGCCCGACACGATGCTGATCTTGGGAACGGTCGTCGCCCCGACATCGCCCAGGCCCATCGCCGGTCCCGCGAGGGTGCGGATCGCCTCCAGCCGCGAGCGCAGCACGTCGTCCGTCTCCAGGACCTCGGGCGTCTCCGTGCCCTCGATGTCCAGGTCGCCGGCCCGAACGAGGACGACGGGCATCCCGGCGTTCACGCACGTGACGTCCAGGCCGTCGATCCGGTCCACGAGGCGTCCGGTCGGAAAGCAGCCCCGGTCGTCGCCGGGGAAGGAGATCTCGACCGGGGCGGCGGGGAACGGCGTGCCGGCCGGGAGGGTGTCGCCGTCGTAGCGGACGCGCCCGTCCGGAGTCTGCACGCGAGCCTCGGCGAGTCCGACCGAGGGGTTCATGATGCGGATGCGCACGACCGTGATGTTGCCGGAGGGCGGGACCAGCCCGCGCTCGATGGCGAACGGGCCCACCCCCGCCAGCAGGTTGCCGCAGGTCTGCGCGTCGGTGACGATCGCGCGGCCCGGCACCACCTGCAGGAAGAGGTAGTCGACGTCCGCGTCGACGTCCGCCGACCGTGTGACGATGGCGACCTTGCTGGTGAGCGGATGGCCGCCGCCGATCCCGTCGATCTGCCGGTCGTCGGGCGAGCCCATGATGCGCAGCAGCAGGTCGTTGCGCTCGTCGGGGTCACCCGGTAGGTCCTCGCCGAGGAAGTAGGCGCCTTTGGACGTGCCGCCACGCAGGAGCATGCAGCGGATGCCGGCCGCCTCGCCGTCAGTCATCGGGCGTCATGTCCTGCTCACCTCGACCTCACCTCGACCTCACCTCGACCTCAACTCGACATCAGCTCAGTTCCGTCGTGACCTGCGGGTAGATGCGCTGGTAGGCCTCGGCGAACGTGGTGGCGGGCAGGCCGAGGTTGGGGCCGCTGTTGCGCTGGGCCTGCACGCCGCGCTGCTTGCCGACGCCGATGTAGTACTCGATGAGGTGGCTCTGGGCGGCGAGCGCGTTCATCGCGGCGAGCTTGGTCTGCCAGACGGGCGTGATGTCGAGCAACACGTCGGGAACGAAGCCGCAGACCTCGCTCTGGTGAGGTTCGAAGCAGAACACCGGCGGAGCGCCGATGACCTCACCCGGCCCGGGCACTCCCGGCGCCTGCGCGAGCACGCGGGCCTGAAGTGCGATCTCGGCCGCCTTGGGATGGTCCGGGTTGTAGGGGTCGGCCGGCGAGTGGGTGAGCACGACGCCTGGCCGCACCTCCCGGTAGAGGTTGATCAGGTCGGCCTGCAGCTCCGGCGACTCGCGCAGCGGGTAGTCGCCGGCGTCGAAGAACCGGACCTCCGCGCCGAGGATCCCGGCCGCCTTCTCGCCCTCCTCGCGCCGCAGGGCCTTGACCTCCTCGAGGGTCTTGCCCGCTCGCCATGCACCTGGCGACTCGCCCCGCTCGCCGAAGGTCAGGCACGCGATCACCGCTCGCTGACCGCGTGACGCGGCCAGGGCGAGTGCGCCTCCGGCCCGCCAGACGAAGTCACCCGGATGAGCGGTCACGACCAGAAGCGATGACTCAGCCACGCAGCCTCCTCGCAAGCACGTGGACCATCGACGCTAGGTACTGTCCACACGATTGTCAACAATCCTGCGCACGGCTCGGGCCGGATCTGCCCAGCTCCGCCCGCGGTTCAGGACGACGACCAAACAGTAATCGCAGAGGAATCGCTGACACTATTGTCAACAATCTGTGCTACGTTTTCGGCCGTCCGGTGTGTGCCGGCCGTCGACTCCAGGAGGAGCTCATGCACGGAGCGGGCCCACATGTTCGTGTTCTGGCGCGACGACGCCCCCGAGCGATCCTGACCGCGGTGACGGTGGCCGGCGCCGTCCTGCTCGCCGGTTGCGGCGCGAGCAGCACCGGTTCCCAGCAGGTGACCAGCGGGCCCACGACCGTGACCGTCGGCGTCATCCCGATCGTCGATGTCGCGCCCCTCTACCTGGGCATCAAGCAGGGCTTCTTCACGGAGCAGGGTCTGAACCTCAAGCTCGAGACGGCTCAGGGCGGTGCCGCCATCATCCCGGCCGTGGTCAGCGGTCAGTACCAGTTCGGCTTCAGCAACACGACGTCGCTGCTCCTGGCGGCCTCGAAGGGCCTCCCGTTGAAGGTCGTGTCGTCGGGAGATGCCACGACGGGGAAGGAGGGCGCGGACTTCGGTGCGGTCGTGGTCAAGGGCGACAGCCCCATCCACAGCGCGGCCGATCTCGCCGGAAAGCGCGTCGCCGTGAACACGCTGAACAACATCAACACGACGACGATCAACGAGGCGGTGCGGAAGGACGGGGGCGATCCCTCCACGATCAGCTATGTCGAGCTGGCGTTCCCGGACATCCCCCCGGCCGTGGCCAAGGGTGACGTGGACGCCGGTCAGGTGGTCGAACCGTTCCTCACGATCGCGAAGCAACAGGGGATGCGGGAGGTCACGTCGAACCTGGCGGTCACCGACCCGAACCTGACCGTCGCGATGTACTTCACCTCCGCGAGCTACGCCCAGAGCGACCCCGCCATCGTGCAGAAGTTCACTGCGGCGATGCAGAAGTCCCTGCAGTACGCGAGCGGCAACCCCGAGGCCGCCAGGGAGATCGTGAGCAGCTACACGAAGATCGACCCGGCGGTGCAGAAGGCGCTCACGCTGCCGCTGTGGCCGAGCGACGTCGACAAGGAGTCCGTCGCCCTGCTGGCCAGGCTCTCCGTCCAGGACAAGTTGATGTCCAAGTCGCCCGACCTCTCGACGCTTCTGCCATGACCCGCGGTCCTGCCTCGCGCCGGTGACGCTCTCGATCGACCGCGAGCGCACCGCCCACTCTCAGCGCCGCCACGGCCCCCACGCGCCGTCGGCGGCGAGGGTGGGCCTCGGCGTCCTCGGGCTGCTGTGCGTCGTCGCGATGCTCGAGATCCTCCCCCGAAGCGGCGCCGTGGACCCCCGGTACCTCCCGCCGGCCACCTCGATGGCCTCCTCGCTGGGCCGGCTGGTGCAGGACGGCGACTTCTGGATCGCGGTCGGGCAGACGCTGCGTGTCTGGGCGATCGGCCTCAGCCTGGCCATGCTGCTCGGAGTGGCCGCGGGCCTGGTGATCGGGAGCGTGCCGCTGCTCAGGGCGATGACGGCGTCCACCATCGAGTTCCTGCGGCCGATCCCCTCGGTCGCCCTGATCCCGCTGGTCGTCCTGCTCTTCGGCAGCCGGCCGCAGTCCGCGCTCATCCTGGTCGTGTACGCCGCCACGTGGCAGGTCCTGGTCCAGGTGCTGTACGGGGTGGCCGACGTCGACCCGGTGGTACGCGACACGGCACGCTCCTACCGGTTCTCGCGCTGGTCCGTCGCCCGCACGGTGATCTGGCCGACAGCCCTCCCCTACGTCGTCACGGGTTTCCGCCTCGCCGCTGCGGTTGCGCTCATCCTGGAGATCACCGCGGAACTGGTGATCGGCGTTCCCGGCCTCGGCCGTTCCATCGGCGTCGCCCAGTCCTCCGGCGCCGTTGCCGAGACGTACGCACTGGTGATCGTGGTCGGTCTCATCGGTGTCGTCGTCAACGTCCTGGCCCGCGGCGTCGAACGCCGGGTGCTGCGCTGGCATGCTTCCGTACGAAGGGAGGAGGCATGAGCGGCCGTGGCGTTGCGCGACGCCTGCTGACGGCCTTCACCCTGCCGGTGATCCTGCTGGCGATCTGGTGGATCCTGACGGCGGGCAGCACGAGCTTCTTCTGGCCTCCGCTGTCCACGATCCTGCGCACGTTCCCCGAGACCTGGTTCGGCGCCAGGATCACGACGGACGTCCTGCCGAGCCTTGCCCGGCTGGCCGTGGGGTATTCACTCGCCGTCGTGCTCGGGGTCGCCGCAGGGGTCCCGATCGGCCTGTCCCGGTCCCTGCGCGCCCTGACGGAACCGACGCTGGAGTTCTTCCGCGCCATACCACCGCCGGTCCTGGTCCCCGTCATAGCGCTGTTCGCCGGCTACACCGGCTCGCTGTCCAAGGTCATGACGATCACCCTGGGCTGCATCTGGCCGGTCCTGCTCAACACCGTGGAGGGGGTCCGGGCCGTGGACGAGGTCCTGCTCGACACCGCCCGCTGCTACCACATGAGACGTCGCACCCGACTCGTGCATGTCGTGCTGCGCGCCGCCAGCCCCCAGATCGCCACGGGCGCCCGGCAGGCTCTGTCGATCGCGGTCATCCTGATGGTGATCAGTGAGCTCTTCGGCGCCAACCACGGCCTCGGGGCGACGGTCGTGCAGTTCCAGCGAAGCTTCGCCATCCCGCAGATGTGGACGGGGATCATCGTCCTCGGCCTGCTCGGGGTCGCGCTGTCGGCCGTCTTCCGCGTCATCGAACACCACGCCCTCGGCTGGTACCGGGGTCTGCACGACGCCGACCGTGGAGCCTGACCCGGTGTCCGGCACCGGCGCCCGGCGCGGCGCTCCCCCGTCCGCAGCCGTCCCGAGCCGGCTGGAGGACTCGCTGGCCGCCGGGTCGGTGGCCCTGGACGTGCGGGGCCTGCGGAAGACCTACGAGGGGCACGGGCGCCGGGTCGAGGCGATCCGGGATCTCACCTTCACCGTGGACCGCGGCCAGTTCCTCTGCGTGGTCGGGCCCTCCGGGGCCGGCAAGACGACACTGCTGCGCTGCGTCGCCGGGCTCCTCGACCCGACCGAGGGGGACATCCTTCACGAGGGCACCCGGGTGACCGAGCCGCCCCGAGGAATGGCCGTCGTCTTCCAGGAGTACGGCCGAAGCCTCTTCCCCTGGATGACCGTGCGCCAGAACGTCGAACGGCCCCTGATCGAGAAGGGCGTGCGACGAGCGGAGCGGCGCGAGACCGTCGATGATGCGCTGACCGCCGTCGGTCTCGGCGACAGCGGCGACGCGCATCCCTGGCAGTTGTCCGGCGGCATGCAGCAACGCGTCGCCATCGCGCGCGCCGTCGCCTACGAACCGAGCGTCCTGGTCATGGACGAACCGTTCGCGGCCGTGGACGCGCAGACCCGTGCGGACCTGGAGGATCTGGTGCGTTCGCTGTGGCGGCGCCTCGGCGTGACCGTCCTGTTCGTCACCCATGACATCGACGAGGCCGTCTACCTCGGCGAACGTGTCCTCGTGCTCTCGAACCGCCCCACCGTCATCCTGGAGGACGTTCGGGTGGATCTCCCCGCCGAGCGGGACCAGCTCCACACGCGATCGGCACACCGATTCGGCGAGCTGCGCGGCCACGTGTACGAGCTCATCCAGAAGGCGAAGGAAGGACACCGCCCCGACGCGTGACTCCGATGGCCGGGCAGGCGGTCTAGGCGCTGAGGTTCTTGTGCAGGAACGCCAGGTCGAGGGACTGGCCCTCGGCCGGCGTCTCGACGATGACGTCGCACCCGGCATCCCGGCAGACCGCCGCGATCAGATCGGCGTCGATGGTGCCCGCCTCGAGGTTCGCGTGCCGGTCCGCGCCGGAGCCGAACTCGTCGCGCGAGTTGTTCGCGTGGACCAGGTCGATCCGGCCTGTGATCGCCTTCACCCGCGCCACGACGTCCGCCAGGTCCTCACCCGCTGAGTGGGCGTGGCAGGTGTCGAGCACGAAGCCCGTGCCGAACTCGCCGGCGACCTCCCACAGCCTGGCCAGCTGATCAAACCGGCGGGCCATCGCGTTGTCGCCGCCCGCGGTGTTCTCGATCAGGATGGGCAGGCCGAACCCGCCGTCCGCGTGCGCCCGTTCCAGGGCCTTGCGCCAGTTGTCCACGCCGGCGGCCGGGTCGTCCTTCGCGGTGACGTGACCCCCGTGCACGATCAGGCCGCGCGCGCCCAGCGCGGCGGCTGCCTCGGCGTGCTGGGCGAGGATCTTCCGGCTCGGAATCCGGATCTTGTTGTTCGTGCTCGCCAGGTTGACCAGGTAGGGCGCGTGCACGTAGATCGGGATGCCGGAGGCGCGCAGGGCGTCGGCATGGGGGTAGGGCGGCGGCGCGTGCCAGTCCTGCGGGTCGGAGAGGAACACCTGGATCGCCTCGGCCCCCACCTCACGGGCGTGCCTGAGCGGGTCGGCCGGGTCCACGTGCGCACCGAGCAGGGCCATGCGGTCAGCCTAGGCCGGTGCCCTCGGGGCCGCGCCCCGCACCACTCGCTGCGAAGCGTCCGTCACTGTCGTTCCAGCGCACCCCGGTCCCACGCGGCGAGCCGCGCACCGGCGGAGTAGGTCGCCTGGAGGAACGCCAGCACGGTCGCGTCGGGGTCCTCGCTCGCGACGGCGTCGCTGTGGGGCAGGACGAACTCGCCCAGGCCCTGGAGGTAGAAGGCGGACGCGGGCTCGACCTGGGCCGCAGCGAATCCTGCCGGCTCGGGGTACATGTAGGAGTAGAAGGCCGGTCCCACGTCGGCGCCGCCCGGCCACCAGCCGGCGCTGGACACCTCCTGGGAGTACGCCTCCTCCATCACGTACGGCGGGCAGTTCGGGATGCCGCCGGGGTGGGGCGGGGCCGGGCGACCGGAGAAGCGGGTCTCGGCAAGGTCGAAGCCACCCCAGAAGAAGTGCACCGGGCTGGTCTTGCCCAGGTACAGACCCCGGAACCGGGTCAGCACGCGGTCAGCGTTGATCAGCGCCGAGTGCAGGGCACGGGCGTGCTCGGGGTCGTAGCCGCCCGGCGAGGTGTCCTGCTCGAAGGGGATCGCCTCGGGTACCTCGACCGGGACCGGCCAGATCCGCACATCGACCCGCGCGGCAGCGAGCAGGTCCAGCACCTCGGCGTAGAAGTCCGCCACCGGCATCGGCCGCAGCGGCAGCGACCGGACGTCGTCATCGCTGGTCCGCAGGCCGAGCAGGTGCTCCCGCAGATCGAACTCCAGTTCCAGGAGGCCGCCGCCGTAGGGGATCGCCGATGTCCTCAGCCCGCGGACGCTCACGTACAGCGCGACGTGCCACCAGTGCGGCAGGCGATCGGCCAGTCCCAGGCGGATCTTCCCGACGATCTGCGTCCACATGTGCAGCGACCGGATCGTCGGCTGCCACTCCTGGTCAGGCAGGGGTTCCCACGACATCGTCCGAGCCAAGCAGACCAACCTCCTCCGGGCGGCACCGCACGAGTGTCTCCGGTGGAGACGCGGCGGGGAAGCGCGGCTTCGCCGTCTTCACGCCCCGAGGACGTGGGCGTGCCTCTCGCCATCACTCCTGGCGGTGGAGCAGGAGGAACGACTCCGCGTGGATCACACGCTGGACGATGGTCCAGGTGACCCTGGAGAAGTAGGGTCGCGCCTCCACCACGCCGACCACCTCCGGCCTGGTGGCCCGGTGGTCGGCGCCCTTCCAGCGAACGACACATCCATCTGCGGCGATGACGTTGCGCACCCAGTTCGTGCCCGGCCCCCACGGCAGCGCGATCACGAACGCATCGGCGGTCGTCCGCACGGCCACGGGTACGGACAGCTCCCGGCCGGTCTTCCGCCCGGTGTGGTGAACGACGGCCCACAGCGGGAAGAACCGCCGTCCGGCGAGGACCCTGGTCACGGGTGCGGTCACCCTGGCCACACGCCACGAGCGAGTCTGAGGGGCGGCCGAACCGGAGGACGTCATGACGCCATCCTCGGGTGCATGAGGACGCACCACCACACGGCCCAGGGTCTAATCACGTGGTGTGGTCGTGGTGTCGTTCCAGGGCGCGGCGATGGTGTCGCGGAGCTCGCGTTTGAGCAGCTTGCCGCTGGCGTTCTTGGGCAACCGCTCCACGAACACGATGTGCTTGGGGACCTTGAACCCGGCCAGGCGCGTGCGGCAGTGGGAGATGAGGTCCTCGGCGGAGGCCTCCGCGCCCTCGCGGAGCACCACCGCACCCGTGACCGCCTCGATCCACTGCGGGTGGGCGAGGCCGAAGACGGCGGCCTCGGCCACCGCGGAGTGCCCGTAGAGAACCTCCTCGACCTCGCGGCTGGCGACATTCTCGCCACCAGTCTTGATCATGTCCTTCTTGCGGTCGACGACGGTGAGGTAGCCCTCGTCGTCCAGCACGCCGAGGTCGCCGCTGTGGAACCAGCCGCCGGCGAACGCCTCGGCGGTCTTCCCGGGGTCCCGCCAGTAGCCCAGCATCGCGTGCGGGCTTCGATGCACGATCTCCCCGATCTGCCCCGCGGATACGGGTCGGCCGCTGTCGTCGACGACGAGCGTCTCGACATTGAGGGCCGGCCGGCCCGCCGACCCGGCCTTCCGGATCTGGTCGTGCGGTTTCAGGACGGTGGCCAGCGGAGCCATCTCGGTCTGCCCGTAGAAGTTGAACAGCCGGACGTCGGGCAACCGATCGCCGATCTCCTTGAGCACCTCCACGGGCATGATCGAGGCGCCGTAGTAGCCCTTGCGCAACGAGGAGAGGTCCCGGCGGTCGAACTCGGGATGGCGAAGCAGCGAGATCCACACCGTCGGCGGGCAGAAGAGCTTGGTGGCGCGCTCGGCCTCGATCGTTCGCAGGATCAGCGCCGGATCGGCCCCCGGCAGCACGATGTTGGTGGCGCCGAGGTAGATCCCCGGGGTGAGGAAGCAGTGCAGCTGGGCACAGTGGTACAGCGGTAACGAGTGCACCTCGACGTCGTCGGAGCCCATCTCGCCGTCCACGATGCAGGTGAGGTACTGGGCGATCAGGCTGCGGGCCGACAGCATAGCCCCCTTGGGGCGTGACTCCGTCCCGCTGGTGTAGATCAGCTGCACGAGGTCGTCGTCGTCGACGTGGACATCCGGTGGTGTGGCGTCCTCGTGAGCCATCCACGCGGTCACCGACTCCCACCCCGGCGGCGGATCCGGCTGGCCGGCCTCCTCCGGGCCGGCATCCGGTCGCTGGGCGGGGATCACACCTCGCACCGCGAACTGCCCGCCCGCGCCCTCGACCGCCTGCTCCGCCGCCGGGACCAGCGCGTCCTCGACGATCATCCCCATCGCACCCGAATGATCCAGGACGTACCCGACCTCGTCCGCGGTGAGCATGAAGTTCACCGGAACGGACACCGCACCCAGCCTCGCCAGGGCGAAGTACACCACCACGAAGGCGTGGTTGTTGTGGCTGAGGACGACGACCCGATCGCCCCGTGCGACACCTCGC
>JBKPQU010000111.1:0-2918 GCA_046734255.1 Actinomycetota bacterium | reverse complement strand
GGTGAGACGGGCCTGGCCCGCTCCCGCCCGGGGCCTTCCGGCTGGAAGGTGGAGTACGGCGGCCACCGCCCGTCTCCTCCTGCTCGGGCGGCGACCGCCGTTCCGGTGCGAGGAGGGCCCGTGAGCGGCAGGCACCTGCGGGACGGCATGAGGCTGCGGCCCGTCGCCGGCGCGGACGTCGGCGCGGCGCGCGAGCGGCGCCGGCAGACCCGGCTGCTGCGGCTGGCGATGGTCATCGGGGCGATCGGCGGCTACCTCTGGTACTGGCTCCTCTCCGACGACCCGGTGGTGCCGCACCTGCCCCACGTCGACCCGCTGTACGTCATGGTCGGGCTGTTCTTCATCGTGATGCTGGGCGTGCTGATCGCGACGACGTTCGTCTCCGGCCGCTCGCCGCACATCACCTACCGGCCGGAGCAGATCGACGTCCGGATATCCGACGTCAAGGGCCTGCCCGCGGTCACCGAGGAGGTCCAGCGCACGATCGACCTGTTCCTCGCAGGGCGCACCTTCCGCACCGAGATGGGCGGGACGCCGCGCCGCGGTGTGCTGTTCGAGGGCCCCCCGGGCACCGGCAAGACGCTGATGGCCAAGGCGATGGCGGCCGAGGTGGGCGTCCCGTTCCTGTTCGTGTCTGCAACCGCCTTCCAGTCGATGTACTACGGCGCCACCGCCCGGCGGATCCGCTCGTACTTCACCGCCCTGCGCCGGGCCGCCGCGGCGGAGGGCGGCGCGATCGGGTTCATCGAGGAGATCGACGCGATCGCCGGTGCCCGCGGCGGCCTCTCCTCGGCCACGCCCCGGTCCATCGCGGCCGGCGCCGATCCGGCCGGTGCGCTGCGGTCGGCCTGCGGCGGCCTGGTCGGGCTGCCGACGTCAGCCGGCGGCGGGACTGCGACCGCCGTCGCGTCGGGCCTCCAGGTGGACCATGCGGTGATCAACGAGGGGGTCGGCGGCGTCGTCAACGAACTGCTGGTGCAGATGCAGTCCTTCGACGCCCCGACCGGGTGGCAGCGCGCCCGGGGACGGGTGATCGACAGGCTGAACCTGCTGCTGCCCGCGCACCGCCAGCTGGCCCGGCCGCGATCGGCGCCGGTCGAGGTGCTGCTGATCGCTGCCACCAACCGGGCGGACAGCCTCGACCCCGCGCTGCTGCGACCGGGCCGGTTCGACCGCCGGCTGGCCTTCGACCTGCCGGACAAGGCCTCCCGCCGGGAGATCATCGATCACTTCCTGGGCCGCAAGGCGCACGAGGAGGAGCTGGCCGGCGACGAGCGCCGGGACGCCCTCGCCGGGGTCACCCAGGGGTACAGCCCCGTGATGATCGAGCGGCTGCTGGACGAGGCGCTGGTCAACGCCGTCCGCCGGAACGCCCCGGCGATGTCCTGGCCGGACGTCGAGCACGCCCGCCTGCTCACCGAGGTCGGGCTCGGGCAGCCGGTGGGGTACACCGAGCACGAGAAGCGGCTGATCGCCACGCACGAGGCCGGGCACGCCGTCACCGCCTGGCTGGTCGCCCCGCACAGGCGTCTGGAGGTGCTGACGATCATCCGCCGGGCGGGGTCGCTCGGCCTGCTCGCGCACGGCGACGCCGAGGACGTCTACACGCGCTCCCGACGGGAGCTGGAGGGCCTGCTCAAGATCGCGTTCGGCGGCATGGTCGCGGAGGAGCTGTTCCTCGGCGACACCTCCACCGGCGCCGCCGGGGACCTCGCCTACGCGACCAACCTGGCCGCGCAGATGGTCGGCCACGCCGGGATGGCGGGGACGCTGATCTCGTTCAGCGCCCTCCAGGGCCCGGCGCTGACCTCGGGCAACCTCGTCTCCGCGGTGCTCGGCGACCGGGAGGGCCGCCGGATGGTGGAGGACCTGCTGCAGGCCCGGCGGGAGGACGTCCGCCGGCTCCTCGGCCCGCGCCGGCACCTGGTCTCGGCGCTGCGCGACGCGCTGCTGGAGCGGCACGAGCTGATCGGGCGGGAGATCGTCGACGTGCTGCGCGGGGCCGAGGAGCAGCACCGGCCGCCGGTGGGTTCACCGGTCGGGGCGCCGGAGCCCGTGGTCGACGTCCGCGACGGCGCACAGCCGGACCCCAGCACCCACCGCGCGTAATGTGACGTCGTGGAACCCCTGCGGCTGCCGTCGCCGGGTGTGGACGAGGCCTCCCTGCGGCGCGCCCTCGGCCGGTTCGCCACCGGCGTCTGCGTGGTCACGACCGTCGACGATCGCGGGGCCGACCATGCGATGACGGTCAGCGCGTTCGCCTCGGTGTCGCTCGAGCCGCCGCTGGTCCTGGTGTGCGTGGAGATCGACTCCCGGTTCCACGACGCGGTGATCGGCTCGGGGTCGTGGGCGATCAGTGTTCTCGAGGCCCGCGCCCGGCCGGCGGCCGAGTGGTTGTCGACGCGGGGCAGGCCGCTGCACGGTCAGCTCAACCGCGTGCCGCACCGGCGCGGGCCGATGACCGGCGCGGCGGTGCTGGAGGAGGCGCTCTCGGCCCTGGAATGTCGCACCGACGCGGTCCACCCCGGAGGGGACCACAGCATCGTGGTCGGCGAGGTGATCGGGGTCTGGAACCGTGAGGGCTCGGGCAGCCCGCTGCTCTACCACCGCGGCGGCTACCGGCACCTGTGACCCGGCGTCGTTCGGGGGTAGCCAGAAGTAGCCGGAATCGGGCGGTTTCCGTTCCGCCGTCGACGCCTAGGATGTCTCGTCGGGCGGGGCCAGAGCCGAACCGGCGCGAGGAGTTGAGTGGTCCAAGAGGTCGCCGGGCCCGAGCAGACGGCGGATCCCGCCCCGGCTTCGCCGGAGGCCCAGCCGGATGCGCCGGGGGCCCGGTCGCTGCGCGAGCAGGTCAGGCGCGACCGAGGGTTCCCGTCGGCACGTGACCTGATGCCCGGTGGCGCGCTCCGCTGGGCGCT
>JBKPQU010000110.1:0-13257 GCA_046734255.1 Actinomycetota bacterium | reverse complement strand
CGCCACCGTTCGAGGTGGACGCGCGGGACCGCCGGTTCGCCGACGTCGCCTGGGTGGACAACCCCCTGTATTTCGGTGCACGCCAGGCGTACATCGGCCTGTCCCAACTCACCAAGCAGCTGCTCGCGGCCGCGCCGGTCGACCCGATGACCGCGGCCAAGGCGAGCCTGGTCGCCGACGTGATGCTCGACGCGGCCGCTCCCACCAACTTCCTCGCCACCAACCCGACGGCACTCAAGCGCGCGCTGGAGACCGGCGGGATGAGCCTGATCAAGGGCCTCGGCAACTTCGTCGACGACGTGCTCCACAACGGCGGGCGGCCACGCCAGGTGGACACCACGCCGTTCACGCTCGGCGAGAACCTCGCCGCCACGCCGTCCAAGGTCGTCTACCGCAACGACCTGATGGAGGTGCTGCAGTACGAGCCGCAGACCAGCAAGGTCCGAGCGGTTCCACTGCTGTGCAGCCCGCCCTGGATCAACAAGTACTACGTGATGGATCTCTCACCGGGACGCAGCTTCATCGAGTGGGCGGTCAAGCACGGCCGGACCGTCTTCACGATCAGCTACCGCAACCCGACCAGCGAGATGTCGGGTGTCACTCTGGACGACTACCTCATCCACGGCCCGCAGCAGGCGCTGGACGTCGTCGAGGACATCACCGGAGCGGAGTCGGTCGACATCGTGGGGTTGTGCCTGGGCGGAGCCCTCACGGCGATCACCGACGCCTACCTGACCCAGGGCGGCGACAGCCGGATCGGCAACCTCACGCTGCTCAACACGATGCTGGACTACTCGGCCCCGGGCGTCCTGGGCGTGTTCACCGACGAGCGCACGGTGGAGCGGCTCGAGCGGCAGATGCAGCGCAGCGGCAACGTCGAGGGCGCCTCGATGGCGAGCACGTTCGACCTCATCCGGGCCAACGACCTGATCTTCAACTACGTCGTGTCGAACTGGCTGATGGGCCAGAAGCCGCCGGCGTTCGACATCCTGGCCTGGAACTCCGACAGCACCCGGCTGCCGGCCGCGATGCACGCCTTCTACCTGCGCAACTTCTACGTGAAGAACCTGCTGGCCAAGGGCGAGCTGGAGATCGCGGGCCGGGAGATCCACCTGAACGACATCAAGAAGGACACCTACGTGGTGAGCGCGCAGAACGACCACATCGTGCCCTGGCGTGCGGCGTTCGCGACCACCCGGCTCGTCTCGGGGCCGGTACGGTTCGTGCTGAGCAGCGGCGGGCACATCGCCGGGATCGTCAACCCCCCTGGGCCGAAGGGCTGGTACCTGGTCGCGGACGACGTGCCGGCCGACCCGGACGACTGGGAGAAGGTCGCCACCAAGCACGCCGGCTCCTGGTGGGAGGACTGGGCCCAGTGGTCCACCCAGCGCTCGGGTGGGCTCGTCGACCCGCCGCCGGTCGGCAGCGAGGAGTACCCGGTGCTCGGGGACGGTCCGGGTGAGTACATCCACACGTGACAGCACCTGACGGCACCTGACAGCACCCGACGGCACCGAGCGCAGCACTGGCCAGGTCGAGCACCGCTGAGTCACGCATCAGTTCCGCGAGGGGAGGCACCTTGACGTCCGTTGTCGTGATCAACGGTCCCAACCTCAACCTGCTGGGCACCCGCAGGCCCGAGGTGTACGGCAGCACGACGCTCGCCGACGTGGAGAAGATGTGTGCCGAGGCGGCGTCCGCGCTCGAGCTCGATCTGGTCTTCCGCCAGTCGAACCACGAGGGCCAGCTGATCGACTGGATCCAGGAGGCGGGCGCGGAGGTCAGGGCGGGCGGCTGCATCGGTGCGGTGCTCAACCCGGGCGCCTTCACGCACACCTCGGTCGCGCTCCATGACGCGATCGAGGGTGCGAACCTGCCGGTGATCGAGGTGCACATCTCGAATGTTCACCAGCGGGAGGAGTTCCGGCACCACTCCTTCGTCTCCCCGGTCGCGCGCGGCATCGTGGTCGGCTTCGGCGTGTACGGCTACGTGCTCGCCATCAACGGCCTGCACCGGCTCGCCCAGGACGCCTGAAGGCCGCGCCGAGTGCGACGTTTGCCAGCCTCTGCCTAAGAAAATGAGCCCGCCCGCGTCGCACTCGAGGTCAGGAGGTGCGGCCGCGAATCCATTCGATCATCGCCGGTATGGCGTCGGGGGCAGTGGGCGGGTTGTCGACGAGCCCGTGGCCGGCTCCGGGGTAGGTCCGGATGGTGATGTCGTGACCTTCGGCCCGCAGCGTCTCGAGCACCTGGACGCTTTCGGCAACGGGTGTGTTCATGTCGGCCGTACCGAAGAGCCAGAGACTGGGCACCGTCATCCGGCGGAGGTCCGGCAGCGGGTCGAACCCCTTCCGGCCGGCCTCGTGGAGACGCCGGGAGATCTCTTGCCGGGACAGCCGGCCCTCGTCACCTCGCGCCAGCCGCTCGTACAGATTGGCGACGCGTTCGGGAACGGTCGGCGCGCTGGCCAGTGCGACGAAGGCGGCGTGGGCGTCACCGGCCGCACGCGGCGCGATCCAGCCGGCCTGGCTGGCGCCGGCCAACCCGACCTCGTCGGGGTTGATCTCGGGACGGGAACGAAGGACGCTGACCGCGCCGACGACGTCCGCGGTGAGCAGGTTGAAATGCCCGCTGTCGCCGGGACAGCACTCACCTTCGGACTGGCCGACGCCCCGCTTGTCGTAGGACAGCACGGCGATGCCGGCCCGGACCAAACCCGGTAGCAGCGACCCGCCCCAGGTGAGCCGGCTTGCCGGGCCTCCACCGTGCACCCAGACGAGCCCGGGATGCCGGCCCGGTTCCACGGGCAGGTAGATGCTGGCGGCCTGGGTGGCGTTCTCGCAGGTGAACCGGACGTCGACTTCCCGGTGGTCCACCATGATCCGTTGCGGCGAGCTGCTGATCCGGGGGTGCGGGCAGCGTGCGGACGCGGGATCGTCGACCGAGTACAGGACCCGATAGGCGATGACGCCTGCTGCGGCCACCACAGCGAGCACGGCGGCAGCGACGGTAAGCAGTCGCACCGAGGGCCTCATCGCCCTCCCTCCCCAGGGTGTCCCTCCCCGAAGACAGCCCCATCCTCTCCCTCGCCACGGTCCGTGGGAACGCCTGTTTCCGCTGGTTATCGTGGCAAGAGGTCCTCCGGATGCAGCTCTGGGCGCGGTCGGACGAACCGGGTCAGGTGCCGCCAGCGGCCGTACTCGTAGGCGGCGTCCGCGTCGACCTCGACGACCAGCGCGGGGTCGACCAGCGCGACGGGAAGGCGGCGGGGTCCGCCGAGCGCCCCGGTCCTTCCGGCGGGCAGGACGTCGGGCCAGGGATGCGGCCCGGCGGGCGGCCGGAGCAGCGCAGCGATCTCGCGCGACTGCCGGGGCGTCAACGGCGCGGTCCCCCCGGCGACGACCAGAGCGCCGTCCTCGCCCGGAAGGCCGAGAATCAGCCGATCCGGGGCCGAGAGACTGCCGGTCACCGCACCCACGATCGCCTCGGCCGTCCTGCGGGTGCGCAGCTTCAGCCAGGACCGGCGACCCGGGAGGTATGCCTCGGCCAGCCCCTTGATCACCAGACCCTCGATGCCGACGCCCGCAGCCGCGTAGTCGCTCAGCCAGCGCTGCGCCAGGTCCCGGTCCGGGGTCGCCGGCGTGACCTGCAGGGGCGGTGCCAGCGACGGCAGCAGCCGCTCCAGCTCGGTACGGCGGACCCGCAGCGGGCGCCGGCTGACGTCCCGCCCGGCGACCGCCAGCAGGTCGAAGATCACGAAGGACGCCGGCCTTCGCCGCGCCAGCTCAGCCGCCCGGGTGGGCGCGATCACCCGGCGCTGCAGCTGGGCGAAGTCCAGCCGCTGCCCGTCCCAGACCACCAGCTCGCCGTCCAGCACCGTGCGCCGTGCGAGCTGGCCGGCAGCCGCCACGGCGATGTCCGGGAAGGCCGAGGTGAGGTCCACCCCGCGGCGGGAGCGCACCCTCCCGCGCCCGCGGGCGTCCACCGCGACCAGGGCCCGGTACCCGTCCCACTTCGGCTCGTAGAGGCAGCCGCCCGGCAGCAGATCAGCGGCCGGCAGGACCTCGACCGCCTTCGCCAGCATCACCCCGGTCGGCCATGCCACCGAGGCAGAGCCCGGGTCCGCGGCCACGACACCACGCGTACCCGCCGCCCGGGGACGCCGACCAGATCACCGGCCGCCCATCACCCGGATGGAGCACGCCGCGCTGCCAGGATGGCGCGATGGCCGAGCTGCGCACCGCGCACACCGCCGCCCTGACCGCCGATGAGCTGCGGGCGATCCGGGCGCTCCTCGACGAGGCGTTCGACGGGGACATCACCGACGACGACTACGAGCACGGCCTCGGTGGGATCCACGCCCTGGTCTGGGAGGGTTCGGACCTGATCGGCCACGGTTCTGTGGTGATGCGCCGGTTGCTGAACGGCGGGCGGGCGCTGCGCACCGGCTATGTGGAGGCGGTCGCGGTGCGCTCCGACCGGCGGAGGCTCGGGCACGGCGCCGCCGTCATGCGGGCGCTTGAGCAGGTGATCCGCGGCGGGTACGAGGTCGGCGCCCTGGGCTCGGCGGAGGATGCCGCCGGCTTCTACACCGGCCGCGGCTGGCACCGCTGGACCGGGACGGCCTCGGTGATCACGCCGACCGGGCCCCGGCGGACCGAGGACGACGAGGACTGCATCTACCTCCTTCCGGTCACCGCGGAGCTGGTGCCCGGCGATCTGGCCTGCGACTGGCGCGACGGGGACCCCTGGTAGGCGCTCTCGCCCGGCCACCTGGCCGCCGGTCCGCGTCCACGGTCACCCTCGTGCCGGACCCCGCCCGTCACTCGTTCGGTGCATGGCCGCGGGCCCGTGGGCGACCGCACGTGGCCGACCAGGGCTTGAGGGCCGGTCCGGGCTCGCGGGCGTTACTCCGTTCGTGACCGGGGTACGCCACTGAGAGTGAACATGGAGTCACGCTCTGGCGCTGGAGGCTGGGGGCCCGGATTCTTGTTACAGCAAGCGATCCCCCGGCTACCGAAAGGAACTCCGATGGCCAAGTCTCTGGTCCTCAAGGCGGTCACCTCCGTCAGCGGCATCGTCGCCCTCGCCGCGGTGGTGGGCGCCGGCTACAAGTGGTGACGCTCAGGGCACGGCTGACCGTGCTCTCCGTGCGGTTCCTGACCACCTTCGGTGGCATGACCGCGCTGGTCGCGGTCACCGAAGCCGGCAAGAAGTGGCACTGACCCCGACGCACGCAGGCCCCCCTTTCCTGGCGCTCGTCGGCCCGCCGCACGCCCAAGCCGTCGCCTCACCGACGGGACGGCTTGGGTGTGCGGGGCGGGACCGGGCTGGAGACGATCACCGAGGTGACCGTCTGCCCGTAGAGCAGGAACTCGTCCAGCACGTCCTCGAGTGATGCGATCGCAGGGACATGAACCCGCAGGAGGAAGCAGTCCTCCCCGCTGATCCGATGGCATTCGCTCACCTCGGGGGTGCGCTGGGCGAGTTCCGCCACTTTGGTGAGCTGGCCCGGCCCGGGACGGACGCGCACCCACGCGGAGACCGGCAGGCCGATCGCCGCGGGGTCGATGTCCAGCCGATACCCGCGGATCACACCCGCCTGCTCCAGGCGGGCCAGCCGCTCCCGGACGGCGGGGGCGGACATGCCGACCCGGCGCCCGATCTCCGAGACGGACAGCCGCGGGTGGTCGGACAGCACCTCGAGGATGCGGTCGTTCACCTCGTCGAGCACTGACTTTCCTGATTGAAGGTCAGCTGCCATATCGGCTCCTGTTTCTGCTCTTGAACCCGTGTTGCAGCGTCGTCGTGCCATGGACTGATCCGCTGCTGGCTTCAACCATAAAGGTATGGCCGTTGACGACGTGCGGGCGCCGCGGGCGGTAGCCGGGTCGAGCCGGATCCCGCCGCACGCCTACTTCGCGGTCAGCGCGATCTTCCACTACCTCGGCCCGGCCTTCGCGGTACTGCTGTTCGCCCGGGTCGACGTCCTCGGCGTGGCCTGGCTGCGGATCGCCTCGGCCGCCGTTGTCCTGACCGCCTGGCGCAGGCCGTGGCGGGTCTGGCGCGGCACCGATCACGGCACCCGGCGGCTGCTGCTCAGTTGGGGCGCGGTGCTGGCGATCATGAACTGCTGCTTCTACCTGGCCCTGGACCGGCTGCCGCTGGGCACCGTCGCGGCGATCGAGTTCCTCCCGGTGATCGTTCTCGCCGCGATCGGGGCCCGGACGCCGCGCAACGCCGCGGCGCTGGTCGCCGCGGTGTCCGGGGTCTACCTGCTGACCGACGTCCGGCTGGTGGCGCAGCCGCTCGGGATCGCGTTCGCGGCGGCGAACGCCGTGCTGTTCAGCCTCTACATCGTGCTGGGCCACCGGGTGGCGCGCAGCGGCACGCTGAACGGAATGGACGGGCTGGCGCTGTCGATGATCGTCGCTGCCGTGGTCGCGCTGCCGATCGGCATCACCGGCGCCGCGCCGGCCCTCGCCGACCCGGTGGCGCTGGCCGCCGCGGTCGGGGTGGGGATCTGCTCGTCGGTGATTCCCTACGTCAGCGACCAGCTGGCGCTCGCCCGGCTGGACCGGGCCACCTACGCGCTGATGGTCTCGCTGCTACCGGCGACGGCGACGGTGATCGGGGTGATCGTGCTCGCCCAGATCCCCTCACCGCTGGAGATCCTCGGTGTCGCCGCGGTCGTCGTCGGCGTCGGCCTGCACCGGGAGCGGGCCGGCACCGGCGGGCACCGGGACCCGCGTTCCGAGCGGCGGCACGACCACGTCGACCTCGGGGGCGAGCTGGGCGGCGCAGGCCGCGAACAGGACGCCGGGGTCGGTGTACATCCGGCGCCGCAGCCGCCAGGCGACCGGCACCCGCAGGGTTCCCCAGTGGATCGGGACGGCGCGCGAGGGGCGGATCATTGTCAGCGCGTGGGCCGCCTGCGGCGCGTTCATGTGCCCGTGCTTGAGCGTCAGGCCCCACCCGCCGACCGGGAGCAGGGCCAGGTCGATCCCGGCCTGTCCCAGGTCGGCCATCCCGGGGTGCACCTCGGTGTCACCGGCGAAGAACACCGTTCCCGCGCCCTCCACCACGTACCCCAGGGCGGGCGACCTGAGTGCGCCGGGTCGCCGTGCACGCCGGCCGTCGTGCTCGGCGTGCACGGCGCGGATCCGCACCCGGCCGACCGTGGCGCGGTCCCCGGGCCGCATCTCCTCGACCCGGGCCCGGACGCGGTCGCGCAGCAGCCGGGCCGTTCCGGCGGGGGCCACGACGGTCGTCCCTGACGGCAGGGCGGCCAGCGAGGGCAGGTCGCAATGGTCATGGTGCAGGTGCGAGAGGAGGACCGCCGAGACCGACTCCGCGAGGTGCATCGGCGGGCGGTCGTCCGCCCACCGCAGCGGGCCCACCCTGGGCCGCAGGAGGGGGTCGGTCAGCAGCCGCTCCCCACCGATCTCCAGCAGCGTCGTCGAGTGCCCCCACCACGTGACGGACTCCGAGCCGCCCGCCGCCTGCGCGCCGATCGGGTCCGTCACCGCTTGTCCGAGCCGCCGTCGGCGCCGGCGTCGGCGGCGGCGTAGCGGTCGTGACCGAGGTGCGCCAGCCACCCGCGGAAGACCTGGTGGAGCGACTCCGCGCCGTGGATCGCCTCCTCCGGCGCCGGGAGGTCGGAGGGATACAGCACGAAGGGGTGCGTCTGCTCACCGCCCAGACCGCCGTGGGAACCGACGAGCTCCTCGAACGCGGCCACCTCCCCGGTCTGCTCGTCCCACATCGAGTTCACCATGAGGTCGGCGCAGTGCGGGAAGCCGTGCGTGCGCAGCACCTGCCGCGCCGCGCTGGGACCGAAGGGCTCGAGCGGGTCGGCGCCGAACACGGTGCCGTCCTCCAGGTCG
The DNA here is from genome assembly GCA_046734255.1 of Actinomycetota bacterium. Lineage (GTDB taxonomy): Bacteria > Actinomycetota > Actinomycetes > Actinomycetales > Kineosporiaceae > JBKPQU01. Next base: position 5,371 of record JBKPQU010000110.1, on the reverse strand, counting down.
CGCCACCCCTTGGCACCGAGCACGAGCGGCGTGCCCTGGGCGGACTTGACGAGCACGAACCCGACGCCGGGGTGCTCCACCAGCGCGGGGAGCAGCTTCGGGTACTGCTCGTCAATCTCCTCCCGGGTCAGCCGGTGCGTGAACTGCGTCAGGTAGACCAGGCCGAGGTTCCCCGAGGCGAACACCGTCGCGTCGTCCGCGCCGGGTGCAGCGGTGGCCTGCCGCTCCGGCCCGAGCTGGACCTCGCCTTCCACCTTTCGACGCCGTACCACCCGGCGACCGTCGCGCAGCGCGCGCTGGAGCACCCCGTGGCCGAGGCCGTCGATCTGGAGGAAGATCACCCCTGGGACGTCGGTCACCGACGGCGCGGCGCCGCGGGCCGGCCGCAGAACCGTGTGCCGGTACCAGTAGTCGTCGTCGTCCAGTGCCAGCAGGGCGGTCACCGTCGTGGTCACCAACGTGATCACCAGCGCGACCACCACCGCGAGCCACAGGCTGCTGATGTGTACCCCGGTGACGAATTGGACGCTGAGCAGCACGAACGCGCCGTTGAGGAGCAACGGCCCCAGGCCGAGGGTCAGCACGGTCAGCGGCAGGCCGAAGCGCACGACGACGGGCCAGACCAGGCCGTTGAGCAGAGCGAGCAGTGCACCCGCGGCCAGCGCCGCCCCGCGCTGGGTGATGCTGACGCCGTCCAGCAGCGCGGCGACGATCACGATGCCTGCCGCCGCGGACAGCCAGACCGCGGTGACGCGCAGGGCGAACCTCGGCCACGGAATCTTCCGCCGCGCGCGCCCGGAGCCGGAGCTCGTCATGCCGCCGCCTTCCAGGTCGCGTGGCCGTTCGGCCCGATGCCAGCGTTGCCCGGACCACAAGGATCACCTGGGGCGGGCGTGTGCACAACGGTCAGGGGCGTGGGGCCGACCATCAAGGGTGATCGTCAGATGAGCCCGAGCAGGCCCGGGCTGGCGTAATCTTCGTCCGCACGACCGCGTTGCGCGGGACGGAGCCGCCCCGCACCGGATCGTGCGGCGAGGGAGTGGTGCGGGGTGGATGCCACCGCGACGGACGTCGCGATCCTGGTCGTCATCGTCGGCCTGCGCCTGATCGTGCCGCTGTTCATCCCGCTGTTCCCGCTGCCGGCGATCCTCATCGCGATGGCGGTGGACGGGTTCGACCAGACGATCTTCCAGACCCACCTCACCCCGTCGTTCTGGCACGACATCGAGAACGGCTACCAGGGCTACGACAAGGCCCTGGACACCTACTACCTCTCGATCGCCTACGTGTCCACGATGCGGAACTGGACCAACACGACCGCGCTGGCCACGGCTCAGTTCCTCTGGCTGTACCGCCTGTTCGGGGTGACGCTGTTCGAGGTCATCCGGGACCCCTCGGACCCCTCGTCGTGGCGTTGGCTGCTGCTGGTGTTCCCCAACACCTTCGAGTACTTCTTCGACGCCTACGAGGCGATCCGGCTGCGCTGGGACCCGCGCCGCCTGAGCCCCCGGTTCGTGATCGGGCTGGCGGCGTTCATCTGGATCTGCATCAAGTTCCCGCAGGAGTGGTGGATCCACGTGGCGGAGCTGGACTTCACCGACTTCGCAGCCGCGCACTCGTGGGTCTGGCCGACGGTCGCCGTCATCGTGCTCGGGGTGGTGGTCGGCGGCTGGTGGGCGATCAAGTACCGGTTGCCGGGCCGGGACTGGAGGTTGAAGGTGAAGGCGGATCCGCTGCCCGAGGAGCTGGACACCGCCGCCGAGCGCGCCGCGGCGCGGGCCGCGACTTGGCGGGTCTTCGACCGCCACCTCGCCGAGAAGGTCTTCCTGATCGGCCTGATGTGCGTGACCTTCTCGCGCATCCTCCCGGGCATGAACGCCACGCCGCGGCAGGTGCTCTTGGGGGTCGGCGTGCTGGTTGTGATCAACTCTGCCGCCGGTCTGTGGATCGCGCGCAGGCGCTGGGCGATCGAGAGCACCACCGCGCAATTCGCGCTGGTCATCGTGGTCAACTTCGCGCTGGTGCAGCTGGCCGGGGCGCTCACGGAGCGCTTCGATCCCCTCGGCGCGGAGTTCTTCGTCCTGCTGATCTCGCTGATCGTGGTGCTGTACGACCGGTACAGCCCCATCCGGGCGTTTCGCCGGCGCCAGGACAACCCGTACGTTCGCGAACCCGCCGGGACGGGGTGACGCCGGTCGCCTGTCGCCTCGGCCCACCCGAGGGAAGGCCGGAGGGCGGCTCGGTGGGCCGCCCTCCGGCTCGTCCTGGACCCGATCTCCTGACGCGGCGGGTCAGAGACCTTCCAGTTGGACCTGGGTGAGCCGGAACGAGTTGCCGGACGGGTCGCGGAACCCGGCATCGATCCCGTAGGGCCGCTGCTCGGGCTCCTCGGTGAACTCCACTCCCCGCTTCCTGAGCTCTTCGTAGTCGGCCTTGCAGTCCTCGGTGGTGAGGAACACCGTGCCGGCGAAGCCCTTCGCCATCAGCTCGCGCACCTGCCCGGCGGTCTCCGGGTCCATCACTGGCGGCCCCGGGATGGCCATCAGCACGATGGCGAAATCGGGCTGGTTGACCGGGCCGACGGTGAGCCAGCGGAAGTCACCCATCTCTGCCATGGTGACGTCGGAGCGCACCTCCAGGCCCAACTTGCGGGTGTAGAAGTCCAGCGCCTCGTCCTGGTCGTGAACCCACAGCTGGGCGTTGGCGATCCTCAACGGGAACACCTCCTCGTTTCGATGTGCAGTCACGAGGACGCTATGGCGACCCCAGCCCGGCTGTCTTCTCCAAACGTGCGGTGTTGGGGGCGGCCGTAGACGCGCCAGACGCAGGTCGGGACGAGCGCCCGGCTGGCGGCCGGCGGGAAGGCGGCGCGGTAGGCGGTCGGCGAGACGCCGAACGTGCGGGTGAAGCTGCTGGTGAACGAGCCGACGCTCTGCAGGCCGACGGCGTAGCAGATGTCGGCGACCGAACGGTCGGTGTTGCGCAGCAGGGCGGCGGCGCGCTCGAGCCGTCGGGTGAGCAGGTAGGCGTGCGGCGACTCCCCGAACGCGCGGCGGAACTCCCGGCTGAAGTGGGCCGGTGACAGCTGCGCGGCGCGGGCCAGGTCGGCGACGCCGAGCGGCTCGAAGTAGCGGGCGTCGGCCAGATCCTTGGCCCGCAGCAGGAAGCGGGCGGGCGGGACAGGAGCCATCGGCGCCAGTATCGCCGATCCCCTCTCACGATGAAGGCGGAGAGGGCGTAAGGCCGCAGTTCGGGAACAACATGGCCCGCGTATCCGCTGATGCGGCCATCTCCTGGAGAAACATCCGCAGATGCGGTTAGGCTGAGCCGGTGCCGCTGTTCCGGATCCGGCAGGCCGCCGAGCTGCTCGGCGTCAGCGACGACACCGTCCGCCGCTGGGCGGACACCGGTCGCCTCCCGACGGTCGCCGACGGCGCCGGGCGCCGGGCCGTGGACGGCGAGGCGCTCGCACGGCTCGCCGAGGAGCTCGCCGCTGCCGTCCCGACGTCGAACCGCCCCAGCCGGATCATTCGCGAGTCGGCGCGGAACCACTTCACCGGGCTGGTCACCAAGGTCCTGCGGGACACGGTGATGGCGCAGGTGGAGATCCAGGCCGGTCCGTTCCGGGTGGTGTCGCTGATGAGCCGCGAGGCCGCCGACGACCTGAACCTGCAGCCCGGCGTGCTGGCCGTGGCCAGCGTGAAGTCCACCAACGTGGTTGTGGAGATCCCCGACGCCTGACCCGTCCACGACCGGGCCCCCGTCCCCCACCGGAAGGAGTCACCGTGCGCCGTCAGTTGTCCACCGTCGCGCTCCTCGCGGCCGCATCGGCACTTGCCCTGGCCGGATGCGGGTCGTCGTCCGGGGGCGCGGGCGCGACGGCGTCCGCCTCGACGTCCGCCGCGCTGAGCGGCGAGATCAACGTCTTCGCGGCCGCCTCGCTGACCGAGGCGTTCGGCACGATCGGCAAGCAGTTCGAGGCCGCGCACCCGGGTACCACGGTGACGTTCAACTTCGGCCCGAGCTCCGGCCTGGCCACCCAGATCACCCAGGGCGCACCGGCCGACGTGTTCGCCTCCGCATCGGCCAAGAACATGGACCAGGTGGTCACCGCCAAGGCCGCCGACACGCCGACCACGTTCGTCAAGAACTCGATGGAGATCGCTGTCCCGCCGGACAACCCCGCGGGTGTGACCAAGGTGGAGGACCTGGCCAACCCGAAGGTCAAGGTGGCGCTGTGCCAGGCGCAGGTGCCGTGCGGCACGGTCGCCCAGCAGGTCTTCAGGAACGCCGGGATCACGGTGAAGCCGGTCACCGAGGAGGTCGACGTCAAGGCGACACTGAGCAAGGTCGAGCTCGGTGAGGTGGACGCCGGCATGGTCTACATCACCGACGTCCACTCGGCCGGTGACAAGGTGAAGGGCGTCGAGATCGCGGACGACGTGAACGCCTCCACCAACTACCCGATCGCCACGCTGACCGCGGGCAAGAACCCGGCGTTGGCGAAGGCCTTCGTCGACTACGTCCTGTCCCCCGACGGCCTGGCGGCGCTCAGCGCGGTTGGCTTCCAGAGCCCGTGAGGCGATGAGCGGACCCCTGACCTACCGCCGCCCGTCGACGCCCCCACGCCAGGGGCGCCCGGCGCGGCGGGAGGTGGAGGCGGCCACAGGCGGCGCTCCGTGGCCGCTGGCCGTCCCGGCGGCGATCGCCGCGGCCTTCCTGCTCCTGCCACTGCTGGGCCTGATCCTGCGGGCGCCGTGGCGGAACCTGCCCAGCGTCCTCGTGCAGTCCGACGCCATCCAGGCCCTGCGGCTCTCGCTGGAGTGCGCGACCCTGGCGACCGCGTTCTCGCTGGTGGCCGGCGTACCGCTGGCGTGGATCCTGGCCCGGACCCGATTCCCCGGCCAGAACCTGCTGCGCGCGCTGGTCACGCTGCCGCTGGTGCTCCCGCCGGTCGTCGGCGGCGTTGCACTGCTGCTGGCCTTCGGGCGCCGCGGGTTCATCGGCCAGTACCTGGACCAGTGGTTCGGGATCACGCTGCCGTTCACCACGACGGGGGTCGTGATCGCGGAGGCGTTCGTGGCGATGCCGTTCCTCGTGATCTCGGTGGAAGGCGCCCTGCGTGCGGCAGACCCGCGGTACGAGGAAGCGGCCGCCACCCTCGGCGCTGGACGCTGGCTGACGTTCCGCCGAGTGACATTGCCCTCGATCGCGCCGGGCATCGTGGCAGGCGCAGTACTGTGCTGGGCCCGAGCGCTAGGCGAATTCGGTGCCACGATCACCTTCGCGGGCAATCTTCCCGGCCGTACGACGACGATGCCGCTGGCCGTCTATCTCGCGCTGGAGACAGACCCCGACGTCGCGGTGGTGC
>JBKPQU010000109.1:0-16683 GCA_046734255.1 Actinomycetota bacterium | reverse complement strand
CGCGAGGGAAGGCTGGAACATGCCCACGTACCACCCGTCGATGCAGAAGTCTCACCTGGCCGACCAGCCGGCCGACGAGCACGGTCGGATCTCCAAGCGCAGCGCGCAGCTGAAGGGCGTCTCGGTCACCGAGGTCACGTTCGGTGTCGGCGCGAGGTGGTCCCAGGATCTCAAGGAGTTCGCCGGCACGGAGCTGTGCGAGCTGCCCCACGTGGCCCTGGTCCAGCAGGGCACGCTCCGGGTGGTCCTGGGCGACGGCAGCCAGGAGGACTTCTCCGCCGGTGACGTCATGCTCCTCCCGCCGGGCCACGACGCCTGGGCGGTCGGGGAGCAGCCGTGCGTCTTCGTCGAGTTCTCACGCGGGAACGACTACTACGCCGAGTAGGTGCACCGGCGCGGCCCATGCTGCGCCACTCCAAAGAGCACAGCCGAGGCCGCATGACGGCCGGGGCACGAGGTCCGGCATTGGGCGGCTGGTTCGGATGCCCTCGTCGGGTGGGTTCACCCGAAGCGGGTGAAGCGCGTGCCCGGTGATGCGGGAAAGCTGACGACAGGACCGTGCCGAGAGGTTTGTGGTGATGTCGGCTCGGATCCAGGGTTAACGACAGTACGGAGTGGCAACGGATGATTATGAATGACGGGGGAAGATCAATGAGTGCCGAGCGTGAGCGGGTCAACGGGTTCGGCGGCCTGGAGTACGGGCTGCGGGAGGCGAGCGACTGGTATCTGTGGGGGCCGTACGTCAGCGAGCGCCAGTGGGGGACGGTTCGCGAGGACTACAGCAGCGACGGCGATGCATGGAACTACCTGCCGCACGACCACGCGCGTTCTCGCGCGTACCGATGGGGCGAGGACGGTCTGGCCGGCTTCTGCGACATCCATCAACGGCTGTGCCTCGGGCTCGCCCTGTGGAACGGCCGCGACCCGATCCTCAAGGAGCGAATCTTCGGCCTCACGGGCCAGGAGGCGAACCACGGCGAGGACGTCAAAGAGTACTGGTGGTACCTCGACGCGATCCCCAGTCACGCCTGGAACCGCTGGCGATACCACTATCCGCAGGCGGCATTCCCGTACGGCGACCTGAGAGCGGAGAACGGCAGGCGCGGCAAGTACGACCCCGAGTATGAGCTGCTCGACACCGGCGTGTTCGACGACGACCGCTACTGGATCACCGAGGTCTGGTACACGAAGGACGATCCGACGGACGTCCTGATCACGATCCGGGTGACCAACGCCGGACCGGAGGCCGACACGCTTCACGTGCTCCCGACGGCATGGTTCCGCAACACGTGGTCCTGGGAGGCCGACGCCGCCAAGCCGACCCTCGCCGGGGCGGGTGGCTCGGCCGTCACGATCGAGCATCCGTTTCTCGGCACACTCGAACTGCTGGCCGGGCCGGCTCCGGACGGCGCCGGCCCGGTGCCGCTGTTCTGCGAGAACGAGACCAATCTCGAGCGCCTCTACGGCGCGCCCGCCGAGACGCCCTACCCCAAGGACGGCATCAACGACCACGTGATCGAGGGTGCGCCCACGGTGAACCCGGATCAGCGCGGAACCAAGTGCGCCTTCTGGTACCGGATCACGGTCGCGCCAGGCGACACCGCCGAACTGCGACTGCGGCTGCGACCCGCCGGCCGGGCCGGGACCGGTCCCGACCGGACGGGGGAGGCACTCGGCGGAGACTTCGATCGCGTCGTCCGTCTGCGTCAGGCCGAGGCCGACGAGTTCTATGCCGAGCTGACGCCGAAGGGGGCGAGCAGCGACGAGGCGATGGTCATGCGCCAGGCATTCGCCGGCATGCTGTGGAGCAAGCAGCTGTACGCCTACGACGTCGACCGGTGGCTGAAGGGAGACCCGACCCAGCCGCCTCCGCCGGCCAGCAGGCTCACCGGGCGCAACGCCAACTGGCGCAACTTCGACGCCTTCGACATCTTGTCGATGCCGGACAAGTGGGAGTACCCGTGGTTCGCCGCCTGGGACCTCGCCTTCCACTGCGTGGCACTGGCGCACCTCGACCCGGCATTCGCGAAGTACCAGCTGGTCCTGCTCTGCCGGGAGTGGTTCCAGCACCCCAACGGGGCGTTGCCCGCTTACGAGTGGGACTTCGGTGACGTGAACCCGCCGGTGCAGGCGTGGGCCGCGCTCGAGGTGTTCGCGATCGACGGCGGGCGTGACCTCGACTTCCTCAGCCGGGTGTTCGACAAGCTCCTCATCAACTTCACCTGGTGGGTCAACCGGGAGGACGTCGAGGGCAACAATCTCTTCGAGGGTGGCTTCCTCGGGCTGGACAACATCGGCCCGATCGACCGATCCCACCTGCCGGTCGGGGGAATCCTCGAGCAGTCGGACGCCACCGGCTGGATGGCCTTCTACGCGATCGCCATGGGAGGCATCGCGGCGATCCTGCAGCGCAGTGGCCGACGACCGACGCTCGACCTCGTCCTGAAGTTCCTCGAGCACTATGCGGACATCACCGAAGCCATGGACAGCAAGGACCTGTGGGACGATGCCGACGGTCTCTTCTATGACCGGCTTCTGACCACCGACGGCAATGCCGTGCCGGTCAAGGTCCGCTCGATGGTCGGCATCATTCCCGTGCTGGCCGCGGTCGTCATCGACGAGCGGAGCATGGCCCAGTCGCTCGTGGCCGGAAAGCGCTTCGCCGATTTCCTCGACCGGCATGGCCTGCGAGACCGGGAGAAGCTCAGCGAGGTCGGCATGCTGCGCGGCGAGCCCGGCGACCAGAGGCTGCTGTTCTCGGTGACCGGCATCGATCGGCTCGAAAGACTCTTCACCAAGCTCTTCGACACCAGCGAGTTCCTCTCCCCGTACGGGCTGCGCGCCGTGTCCGCCTACCACCGCGAGCATCCCTACCAGCTGGAGGTGCAGGGCCAGGTCGCCAACATCGACTACGAGCCCGCCGAGTCCACCACGGCCATGTTCGGTGGGAACTCGAACTGGCGCGGACCACTGTGGTTCCCGCTCAACTACCTTCTGGTCAGCGTGCTCGAGCGCTACTACCGGTTCTTCGGTGACGACTTCACGATCGAGTACCCGACCGGCTCGGGTCATCGGTTGCCCCTCAACCTGATCGCCCTGGATCTGCAGGACCGGCTCATCTCCATCTTCCTGGTGGGTCCGGACGGGCGCCGGCCCTGCTTCGGATGGGTCGACCGCCTACAGCAGGATCCGAATTGGAAGGACAACCTGGTCTTCAACGAGTACTTCCACGGCGACAACGGCGCCGGACTCGGGGCCTCGCACCAGACGGGCTGGACCGGGCTGGTCGCCGATCTGATCCGCCGCCGTCACGGCGCGGTCAGTTCGGTCGGCGATATGGCCCGGGCCGTTCGCGAGGAGACGCGGCCGTGACCGCGCAGGGCGTGCGCGACACGGCGGTCGGACCCCCCGCCTCAACCGCCACGGCGTCCCCCCGGCGTGTCAAGGACGGCGCGCCGGCGTTGCCAGGCACTCATTACCCGCTCGGCGCGACCGTCGTCGACGGGGGAACGAACTTCGCCGTGGAGGCCGGGCCGGCCGACGGCGTGCTGCTGTGCCTGTTCGACGCCCGCGGCGTCGAGACCCGGATCCCCCTGCTGGAGTTCTACGCCGGTGTCTGGCACGGCTTCGTGCCGAGCGTGCGCAGTGGGCAGGCCTACGGATACCGCGTCATCGGCCCGTACGATCCGGGGGCGGGCCTGCGCTTCAACCCCGCGAAGCTCCTGCTGGACCCCTATGCCCGAGCATTCACCGGAGGCGTCAGCTTCGGTCCTGAGGTGCTCGGATACGCGCAGGACGATCCTGAGGCACCCAGCACGCTCGACTCGGCGGCCCAAATGCCGCGCAGTCTCGTGGCGGACGAGACGTTCATCTGGCGCAGCGGAGCGCCACCGGTCCACCGGTATGCGGACACCGTCATCTACGAGGTGCACGTCAAGGGCTTCACGATGCGGCATCCCGGCGTTCCGCCGGAGCTGCGCGGTACCTACGCGGGACTGGGACACGAGGCAGCCATCGGGCACCTCCTCGATCTGGGCGTGACGGCCGTCGAGTTGTTGCCGGTGCATGAGAGCGTGCCCGAAGCCTTCCTGGCCGAGCGCGGGCTGACGAACTACTGGGGTTACAACACGATCGGATATTTCGCTCCCCATCAGGGGTATTCGGCGGCAGTCCGGGCCGGGCGGCACGGCGGGCAGGTGGCCGAGTTCAAGTCCATGGTCGACGCCTTGCACGGCGCCGGGCTGGAGGTGCTGCTCGACGTCGTCTTCAACCACACAGCAGAGGGAAGTCACCTCGGGCCGACGCTCAGCTTCCGTGGCTTGGACAACCCGGCCTACTACCGTCTCGAGGACGGCAACCTACGGAACTACGTGGACACGACCGGGTGCGGCAACGCGCTCAACGCGGGCGACCCGGTGACCCTACAACTGATCATGGACTCGCTGCGCTACTGGCTCACGGAGATGCGCGTCGACGGCTTCCGCTTTGACCTCGCTCCCACCTTGGCGCGCCAGGAGGGCGGATTCGATCGTATGTCGGCGTTCCTGGACATGGTCTCGCAGGATCCGGTGGTGTCGCGGGCGAAATTGATCGCGGAGCCCTGGGACGTCGGCCAGATGGACAGCTACGACCTCGGACGGTTCCCCCCGCTGTGGCGTGAGTGGAACGGCAAGTACCGCGACACGATGCGGGACTTCTGGCGGAGTCACGCCGTCGGCCTCGGTGAGTTCGCCACCAGGTTCTGCGGATCATCCGATCTGTACAGCGGGTCTCGTCGTCGACCCACCGCGTCGGTGAACCTGATCACCGTCCACGACGGGTTCACGTTGCGGGACCTCGTCTCGTACGACGGCAAACACAACGAGGCCAACGGCGAGTCGAACCGGGACGGGACCGACGACAACAGGTCGTGGAACTGCGGCGCGGAGGGGCCGACCGACGATCCCGACGTGCTGGCCCTGCGCGCGCGCCAGTCCAGGGCGATGCTGACCACCCTGCTGCTGTCCTTCGGAGTTCCGATGCTGCTCGGCGGCGACGAGATGGGACGCTCTCAGCAGGGCAACAACAACGCCTACTGCCAGGACAACGAGATCACCTGGTTCGACTGGTCCACGATGGACCAGGAGCTGCTCGGGTTCACCAAGAGCCTGATCGCCTTCCGGCTGTCGCATCCGGTGTTCCGGCGCCGCCGCTTCGTCACCGGGGCGCATGTTTCCGCGCTGCGCTGGTACACGCCCGGAGGTTCGGAAATGGGGGGCGCCGAGTGGGCCGACCCCAACGCTCTGGCCCTCTCCTTCTATCTCGACGGTTCCGACGACCCGGACCGAGCCCGTGACGGCAGCCCCCTGCTCGACGACGACTTCCTGGTCCTGGTCAACGCCTGGTGGGAGCCGCTCGGCTTCACCGTCCCGGTCACGCGCGCCGGGCTGGCCTGGCAGATGGCGATCGACACCTATGATCCGGCGAGGTCCGCGCTCGAGACCTCACACGTCGCGGGTGATCAGTTGATCGTCGGTCCCCGGTCGGTCGTCGTGCTTCGAGGCCCGCTGTCGAGCAGGTCGTCCGAGGCTGAGCTGCCATGAGGTGAGCGGCGGGGCGGTGAACGCCATCGCCTGCCTCCTGGGTTGTGGGTGAAGGCCTCGGGCGCCTCGAGCAGCGAGGGCGAGTCCGGCCCGACGTGATTGGGCACCCAGTCGACCATCAGCCGTGCGCCGCGCGCCCGCAGCTGCTGCCGGGCGGCATCCAGGCGTGCCCAGCCGCTGATCGCCGGATCCGGCTCGTACGCGCGGATGCAGTCCGGCGACCCCGCGACGTCGTCGTCGGTCCAGCCCGGCAACGCCCCTGATCGCGCAGGTATCTGGTGCCCCGGCGCGCCCTCCTCCCTGGGTAGCCGCTTCCCGCACCCGCGAGGTGTCGGTAAGTGGCTGGATCGGCAGTACGGGCGGCGCCGGGGTGGCGTGGCGATCGGCCCGTGGAGGGACAGGGGGGCAGAACAACGGCGTCCGACGATGCCTACACCAGGGGCCTGCCCGTCGAGCTGAGCCTGGCCGCAGGGCAGGAGATCAGCTTCCCGCTGCACGGCGGAATGCGCTCCGGCTACACCTGGAGCCTCACCGTCGACGGCGACGCGGTGGACGCCGCGATCGTCGTGGTGCCTCCACCACTCTCCGGGGAGCCACGGCCCCCCTCACCGTCGTCGCCGTTCGCCACCGAACGCCTCGACCTCACCGCACGCCGTCCGGGCTCCACCCGGGTCGTCCTGCGGCTGGCGCGCTCGTGGCAATCCGGCTCGGAGCTCGCCGTTCACCACCTTCACGTCACCGTGCCGGGGGATGACCCCGGCGACCCATCGAAAGGACTCACCCGATGACCGACACCGCTCCCCGCAGGACCGGCCGCTACGGCTGGCGCCCGGACCTGCCGGACTCCCGTGACTTCCTCTACGCGGCTCCGCGGATCGCGCTGTCGACGCTCCCGCCGAGCGTCGACCTGCGTGCCCAGTGCCCGCCGGTCTACGACCAGGGCAAGATCGGCAGCTGCACGGCCAACGCGATCGGGGCCGCCTTCGAGTACGGCCTGGTCAAGCAGGGGCTGCCGGACATGATGCCGTCCCGGCTGTTCATCTACTACAACGAGCGGGACATGGAGGGGCACGTCGCCTTCGACTCCGGAGCGCAGATCCGCGACGGCATCAAGAGCGTGCACAAGGTCGGTGTCTGCTCCGAGGAGGAATGGACCTACGACGACACGCCCGCCGAGTACGACGGCGGACCGTTCCCGCTCGGATCCAAGCCGGCCCAGCGCCCCACGGACCTGTGCTACGAGCACGCGCTGGACCACCGCGCGACGCTGTACCAGCGGGTCGTGCGTGACCTCGACCAGTTCCGCGGGTGCCTCGCCGCGGGATACCCGTTCGTCTTCGGCTTCACCGTCTACACCAGCTTCGAGACCCGTGAGGTCGCCGAGACAGGCGTCGTCCCCATGCCGGGCGTGGACGAGGACGTCCTCGGCGGTCACGCTGTTCTCGCGGTCGGGTACGACGACGCGACGCAGCGGTTCCTGGTGCGCAACTCGTGGGGTACGGCCTGGGGGAACGAGGGCTACTTCACCATGCCCTATGCCTACCTGACCGAGCGCGGCCTGTCCGCGGACTTCTGGACCGTGCGCATCGTCACCTGAGGTCGGCACGGGGGTCGACGGCGGCACAGCGGTAGGTCGGAGGACGCGGATGGCCACGAGGACTCGTCCCGGACGTCACGTCAGCTACTGGCTCGCGATCACGTCCGGCGGCGTGCTCGTGGGATGCCTCGTCCTGATCGCCCTCTATGCCGCCGCCACCCCCGGCCGGCACCTCCGCTACCTCGGAGCCGGGCTGCTCACCGGGGTGGCGGCGTTCGCCGCGGGATGCCTGTTCGGCTTCCTGTTCGGGATCCCGCGCCTGGTCTCGTCCGGAGCGTGGCGTCTGGGCCAGGGCGCGGGCACACCGCCTGCGGACGCCGGTGGGGCGAAGCCGGCGGAGGCCGCCCGGAAGGCGCCTGCGGGGGCCGGCGCCGACACGGAAGCCGGCGCCGACGCCCAGGCCGGCGATGCACCCAAGGCCACCGACGACCTGCGGTTCGCCCCGAGCACCAACCTGGCCGAGATCAGCGACTGGCTGACCAAGCTGTTGCTCGGGGCGGGGCTGGTCAGCCTGACCCGGTTGGGTGCACCGCTGGGCGCCCTGGTCGATGCGGTCGCCGCGGGCCTGACCGACGTGCCGGCCGGTTCCAGCCCCGACGGCCCGGCGCGGCTGATCGCCGCCGCGATCCTGGTCGCCTTCTCGGTGCTCGGCTTCCTCGACTTCTACGTGCTCACCACGCTCTGGTACGGACGGCGGCTCTATACGGAGACCCGTCGGTGAGGCCGGCGACCCATCACCCTCATTTGCGACAGACTGAGTCGCCATGGGCATCATCTCCCGCGGGTTCTCCGGCCGCAGGCGCCGGGACGGACCCGAGCTTCCCCCTGGCCAGTACCTCACCGACGACTTCCCGGTCCTCTCCGCCGGCCCCACACCTCGGGTCACCCGGGCCGAGTGGGAACTGACGATCGCCACCGAGACCGGCGAGGTGAGTCGCTGGGACTGGCAGGCCTTTCGTGACCTGCCGGACCAGGCGGTGACGGTGGACCTGCACTGCGTCACCCGCTGGTCGAAACTCGCCACGGGCTGGCGCGGGGTGTCCCTGGACACCCTGTTCGAGTCGGTGGATACCGCGGCGGACTACTCGCTGGTCCATTCCTACGGCGGATACACGACCAACGTGCCGGTGGAGGATCTGCTCGGCGGGCAGGCGTGGGTGGCGTTCGAATACGACGGCGAGGACCTCGCCCCGGAGCACGGTGGTCCGGCCCGACTGCTCGTCCCGCACCTCTACCTCTGGAAGAGCGCCAAGTGGGTGCGCTCGATCACCCTGACGCACGACGAGGTACCGGGTTTCTGGGAGACCGCCGGCTACCACATCTACGGAGACCCATGGCGCGAGCAGCGGTACTGGGACGAGTGACCTGGCGCGTCGCGGTGGTGGAGGCGCTGCGCGAGGAGACATCCACCGCCCGCACGCTGACCGTCCGCGTGCCCGGCTGGCCGGGCCATCGGGCCGGTCAGCACGTCGACGTCCGCCTCACCGCACCTGACGGGTACACCGCCGTGCGCTCCTACTCGATCGCATCCGCACCGGAAGGGGATCTGCTCGACCTCACGGTCGAGCTGGTCGCGGACGGCGAGGTGTCGCCCTACCTCTGCCAGGAGGTGGCCGTCGGAGATCGGTTCGAGGTCCGGGGACCGGTGGGCGGCTGGTTCGTCTGGCGTCCGGAGCAGCCGGAACCGGTCCAACTCCTGGGTGGCGGGTCGGGGATCGTGCCGCTGATGTCGATGCTGCGGGTTCGCGGTGACGCGGGTAGCCGTGCTCCGGCACGCCTGCTGTACTCCGTGCGATCGCCACAGGTGGTCTACTACGCCGAGGAGTTGCGGCGCCGCGAACGATCGGACGCCGGGCTGGTCCTCACCCTGGCCTACACGCGGTCCGCTCCCGCCGACTGGCCCCGTCGTCCGGGACGCGTCGATGCCGACCAGATCTCGGCGAGCACGTGGCCGGCGGACCGGCATCCGACGTGCTACGTCTGCGGGCCGACCGGTTTCGTCGAGAGAGTGGCCGGCCTCCTGGTCGAAGCCGGGCACGATCCAGGCAGAATTCGGACCGAACGGTTCGGACCGAGCGGAGGCACCTGATGAGTTCCGACGCCGAAGACTTCGTCGACGCCAACGCCGCTGCCGGGTCGCTCCGGGAGATCTTCGCGGTCGACCTGACCGCGGCGACGGGTCGCTGCGACTCCTGTGGCAACACCGCGGTGCTCGCTCAGGCCCGGCTGTACACGCGCGCGCCCGGCGTCGTCGCCCGGTGTGTCCAGTGCGACGCCGTTCTCTTCCGGCTCGTCCAGAGCCCCGGGCGCACCTGGCTGGATCTGCGCGGTCTGGCCTACCTGGAGATCACGGCCGAAACGGCTGCCCCAGCGAGCTGACCGACCCGTACCAGCCGACCCGCGGACGCCGCGACGTCGTCAGGCCGGCTCGCCGCGGCGGGCGGCGGCGGGCAGGTAGGCCGCGCCGGGACCGCGCGCGGCAGCGATGTCGTCGGGGTTGGAGATCCGGCAGCGTTGCAGCGAGAGGCAGCCGCAGCCGATGCACTCACCGAGGCCGTCCCGGAGCGCGCTGAGTGCGGCGATCTGGTCATCGAGGCGGTGCTGCCACTCGCGGGAGATCCTCGTCCAGTCCGATCGGGTGGGCGTGCGCGACCGGGGCAACCGCTCCAGCACGCGCCGCACCTCGTCGAGCCCGACACCGACGTTGCGCGCTGCCCGGATGAAGGCCAGGCGGCGCAGCACGCTGCGCTCGTAGCGGCGTTGGCCGCCGCCGGTCCGCTGCGCGTCGATCAGGCCCTCGCGCTCGTAGAAGCGCAGGGCGGACGGTGCGAAGCCGCTCCGGGCTGCCACCTCGCCGACGCTCAACAGGTCCCTGCGATCCACCCGGCCAGAGTAGTTGACATGAAGTTGACTTCAACTTCCAGACTGGCGGTCAGGACTCACGCGGTACAGAGGAGGCGTCATGCCCGTCGCGCTGATCACCGGCGCTTCCCGCGGGTTCGGCCGGGCACTGGCGGAGGGCTTGGCCGAGCGCGGATGGACTCTCGTCCTCGATGCTCGGGGAAGGGTGGAGCTGGCGTCGGTCACCAACGAGCTGGCCGAGGCCACCCGGGTGGTCTCCGTCGCCGGCGACGTGGCCGACCCGGCGCACCGTCAGGAGCTGGCCGACCGGGTCGCCGGGCTCGGCGGCCTCGACCTGCTGGTGAACAACGCCAGCCGGCTGGGGCCGAGCCCGCAGCCCGTGCTGCGCGACTACCCCCTGGAAGAGCTGCGCCGGGTGTACGAGGTGGACGTGTTCGCGCCGCTGGCGCTCTGCCAGGCGCTGCTGCCGGTCCTGGAGGCGTCCCCCGACGGCGGCACGGTCGTCAACCTCAGCTCGGACGCGGCGGTCGAGGCGTACCCCGGTTGGGGAGGCTACGGCTCGGCCAAGGCCGCTCTGGATCAATGGAGCGCCGTGCTCGCTGCCGAGCACCCCGGTCTGCGGGTCTACGCCTTCGATCCCGGCGACATGCGGACCGACATGCACCAGCTGGCGTTCCCGGGGGAGGACATCTCCGACCGGCCCGAGCCGACCACCGTCGTCCCGGCGCTGCTGCACCTCCTCGGCGAGCGTCCGGACAGCGGGCGGTATCGCGCGGCCGACGTGGCCGTCCCGCTCGTCCAGCCCGCCGGGCGCGCCGGGGGCGCGGCGTGAGCGCTGCCCCGGCGACGCGTTTCGAGCTTCCGGCCGAGCTGTCCGCGACCCAGCCGCCGGAGGCCCGGGGGATCGCACGGGACGACGTCCGCCTGCTCGTGGCCGATCCGGAACGGGTCGAGCACGCCCGGTTCCGCGATCTCGACCGGTACCTGCGGGCCGGTGACCTGCTCGTGGTCAACGTCTCGGCGACCCTGCCGGCCGCGGTCGACGGACTGCGCGGCGATCCGGGCGCCGGGGACGCGCAGAACGTCGTCGTGCACTTCTCGACGGCGCTGGACGACGGCAACTGGGTGGTGGAGCTGCGACGGGCACCCTCCGCGGACGTGCCCGTCCTGGATGGCGCGCTCGGCGAGCGCATCCGCCTGCCGGACAGCTGCGGCCTCACGCTGGTCGCGCCGTACCCGACCGGGATCGTTCGGGCCCGTCGCGGGCAGCGGCTCTGGCGTGCCGTCGTAAACCTTCCGGACGGCGTGCCGTCGTTCCTGGCCCGGCACGGGCGTCCGATCCGCTACGGCTACGTCCCGCGGCAGTGGCCGCTGTCCTGTTACCAGACCGTGTTCGCCACCGAACCGGGCAGCGCCGAGATGCCCAGCGCCGGCCGCCCGTTCACCACGGCCCTGGTCGCGCGCCTGGTAGCCGTCGGGGTGGTGGTGGCTCCGGTGCTGCTGCACACGGGTGTCTCGTCGCCGGAGGCGTGGGAGCCGCCGCTGCCGGAACGGTTCCGGGTGCCCGCGCCGACCGTCGAGCAGGTGGGGCTCGCGCACCGGTCAGGGAACCGGGTGATCGCGGTGGGGACGACGGTCGCCCGGGCGCTGGAATCCGCGCTGCGCCCGGACGGCAGGCTGGAGGCGGCGACCGCCTGGACCGACCTGGTCCTCGGGCCGGACCGCCCAGCGACGGTGATCGACGGGATCGTCACCGGGCTGCACGCGCCGGACGCCTCGCACCTGCTGCTGCTGGAGGCGGTGGTCGGGCCGGACGTCGTCCGGCGGGCCTACGACGCGGCCCTGCGGCAGCGCTACCTCTGGCACGAGTTCGGCGACGCCTGCCTGCTCCTGGCTCAGCCGTCAGATCGTCAGCGTGACCAGCACCGGTAGATGATCCGAGCCTGGACTGTCGAGCACGCGCCCGGACAGGTTCGAGCCCGGGCTGCCCACGGCATAGTCGATGCACCGGCGGGGTCGGTCGGTCGGGTGCGTCGGGGCAGGTTGAGCCGGAGCCACGGGGAAGGGCGACGGCGCCGCGAGCCACGCGTCAGGCGCGGCGTTGAAGTCGCCGCAGACGAGCCAGGGGCCGGGCATCTCGTCCATCCGCGCCTTGAGGTTGTCGAGCGCGGTACCCCGCGCAGAGGCGTCTCCCTGAGGCAGGTGAGTCGCCCCGACACGCAGAAGGCATCCATCCCGCGGCTGCACGGTGACCATGAGCAGCGCCCGCGGCTCAGATGGCTCAGTGCCGTCGTAGAGGGTCGGAGGCCAGGTCACCAGGCGCTGCTGGGCCGCGGTGACGGGAATCCGGCTCATCACGGCGTTGCCGAAACCGCCCCTCGATTCACGCTCTCCGTACTCGAGGACCGGAGCGAAGACGTAGGAGTAGCCGCCGCGCGCGGCCACGTCGGCCACCCGTGACGGCCCGTCCCACGTTTCGTTCACCTCAACGAGAGTCACAACGTGCGGCGCATGTTCCGCGACCAGATCCAGCAGCGCTTCGGTATTCGATCGTCGCGTTGCCGGGTCGAGCCAGGAATGCACGTTCCAGTGCAGGATCCGCAGCTCGGAAGGCGTGGTCATTCAGGCCGGGACGTCTCGTCGAAAGCGGCCACGTAGCCGGGATGCACCCTGTCCCACGCCTCCTGCGTGACCGGCTCGGCGGCGCCGTCCAGCAGCGTCCGGAGCGCGTCCAGGCACACGTGCCAGCCGGCGCCCACCTTGGCCGCCTTGCCCCGCTCGTCGAAGGTGTTGGTGAACCTCAGCAGGCAGCCGCCGGCGTCCGGCCGCAGCTCCCAGCGGAACTCCTCGGTCGCCCACGTGTACACGAGAAGCTTCGGCGCGTCCGCCTGGATGACGCGGCCGCCGAGGGTCGGCCCCTCACCCGCGCGGAACACGAACCGGATCTCCCCGCCCGTGCTCATCTCGCCCTCGATGTCGGCGGGGAACCAGTGCCGCAGGTGCTCGGGGTCGGTCAGTGCCCGCCACACCTTCTCCGCCGGGTGCGGGAAGCGGCGCTCGAAGCGCAGCTCCCACCGGTCCCCGACCGCCTGCAGCGTCCCGATGTCGACCTCAGTCATGCTCGTCTCCTTCCCCGGACGGCGCGCCGTCCGGCATCGCGTCGAGGTGGCGGCCCAGCGCCTCGAGGTGCCCGGCCCACCGCAGCCGGTACGGCCGCAGCCACTCGTCGACCTCGACCAGGGCGTCCGGGCGCAGCTCGTACCAGCGACGCTGGGCGTCCACCCGCACGTGCACCAGCCCCGCCTGCCGCAACGCCCGCAGGTGCTTGGACGTGCTCGGTTGACTCATCCCCAGCCGGGAGACCAGCTCCCCGACCGGCAGCGGCCCGTCGAGCAGCAGGTCGAGGATGCGCCGCCGGCTCGGGTCTGCCAGCACGTCGAAGACCCTCGTCATACAGCCAACATACCGCTAGAGGCATATGTCCGCAACAGCATATGAGATGCAGTACCGCCACCGTGCAGCGTCAGATCCAGCTGGGCAGCCACATGCGGTCGCTCCACCAGGTCTGCGGGATGACCTGCGCGGTGTAGATCGGCAGGAACCAGATGAAGCAGAGCACGGCCGAGACGACGACGGCGCCCGCGGCGGCGCCGCCCCAGAGGCGGCGTTCGGGGGAGGCGTCGCGGTGCCCGATCAGCAGGCCCAGTGCGTAGGTGAGCGCAAGCACCACCCACGGCACGAACGCGACGGCGTAGAAGTTGTAGATGGTCCTCGTCTGGTACTCGAACCAGGGAAGGTAGCCGGCGGCCACCCCGGCCAGGACGGCGCCGGCGCGCCAGTCGCGGGCCAGCGTCCACCGGACGGCGACCACGCCGAGCGCGATCGTGGCGCCCCACCAGATCACCGGGTTGCCGAGTGCGGTGATCGCCTCGGAGCACTGGGCCACCTTGCAGCCGCTCTCGCCGAGCTTCGGGCCCTGGTAGAAGAACGCCGTCGGCCTGCCCATGACGATCCACGACCACGGGTTGGCCTTGTACGGGTGGTCGCTGTGCAGGGTCACGTGGAAGCGGTAGGCCTCCTGGTGGTACCGCCACAGGCCGCGCAACGCGTTCGGCACCCACCCGAACGACGCGGAGGGGTGCTCGGCGCCCCACTGCCGGTCGTAGGCGTTCCGCGAGAGGAACCATCCCGTCCACGAGACCAGGTAGGCGGCCAGCGCGATCGGCAGCATCTGCACCGCCGCGGCCGGCCCGTCGCGCAGCAGGGCGGTGATCTGCCAGCGCCGCGTGCCCACCGCGCGGCGGGCACCGGCGTCCCAGAACAGCGTGAGCAGCCCGAACCCCGCGACGAAGTAGAGCCCGGACCACTTGGTCGCGGTGCACAGCCCGAGGCAGAGGCCGGCAGCGATCCGCCACCAACGCACCCCCAGGCCCGGCCCGAACGTGAGCAGCCTCCCCGCACCGGCGACGCGATCGGCGAGCCGTGCGCGGGCAACATCGCGGTCGATCAGCAGGCACCCGAACGCGGCCAGGGCCCAGAACATCACGAAGATGTCCAGCAGGCCGGTGCGGCTGTGCACGAAGTGGTGGCCGTCCACGGCGAGCAACAGACCCGCGGTCGCACCCAGCAGCGTGGAACCGAAAAGACGTCGGGCGATCCGGGCGAGGATGAGGATCGACAGCGTGCCGCACACCGCCGCGGAGAACCGCCAGCCCCACGAGCTGGCCGGGCCGAAGATGAGCTCGCCGACCGCGATCATCCACTTGCCCAGCGGGGGGTGGACGACGAAGTCCGCGCTGTTGAGGAAGACGTCCGGGTGGCCGTGCGCGAACAGTTGGTCCGGCTTCGGCGAGGCATTCTGGCTGTTGTTCCAGCGCAGCTCGTAGCCGACCTTGAGCAGCGAGTAGGCCTGCTTGACGTAGTAGGTCTCGTCGAAGACGAGAGAGTGCGGCCGGTCGAGCCGCCAGAAGCGCGGGATGGCCCCCACGAGGGTCACGGCCAGGCAGGCGACCCAGCCCCACAACCGCTCGCTGGCCCGGGGACCCAGCAGCCGGGCACGCACCCTGGCCGACTCCTCGATCGTGCCTGCGCCGCTCACCTCGCTCACTTCCGGCCAGGCCTTTTCGTCGCTGCCACCACCGGTCTCGGCCGCCCGTGGCGGGTCGGCGATCGGGGTCACCCGCGCATCGTACGTGCCGCGTCTGGACCGGCTGCCCGCCGTTGACCGCCTCGGAAGCACTGCTCAAGATCGACAGTGCGAGGATGACGGCGTGACCGGCGAGGGCGTGAATGACGTGCCGGGCGGGCGGCTGGTGGTGGCGGCGACCCCGATCGGTGATGTCGGCGACGCCTCGCCCCGCCTGGCGGCGCTGATCGCCGACGCCGATGTCATCGCCGCCGAGGACACCCGCCGGCTGCGCCGGCTCGCGGCCGCGCTGGGCGTCTCGCCGTCCGGACGCGTGCTCAGCTACCAGGAGCACAACGAGGCCACCCGCACCCCGCAGCTGGTCGAGGCCGTCCGAGGCGGCGCCACCGTCGTGCTGGTCACCGACGCGGGAACCCCCGCCGTCTCCGATCCGGGCCTGCGCGCGGTGCGCGCCGTCGCGGAGGCCGGCCTGCCGGTCACCGCGATCCCCGGGCCGTCGGCCGTGCTCGCCGCGCTGACCCTCTCCGGCCTGGCCACCGACCGGTTCTGCTTCGAGGGATTCCTGCCACGCCGGACCGGTGACCGCCGGCGCGCGCTCGCCGCCCTCGCCGACGAGACCCGGACGATGGTGTTCTTCGAGGCCCCGCACCGGCTGGACGATGCCCTGGCCGCGATGGTCGAGGCCTTCGGCCCCGACCGGCCGGCGGCCATGTGCCGGGAGCTGACCAAGACCCACGAGGAGGTGCGCCGCGAACCGCTCGGCGCCCTGGCCGCCTGGGCCGCCGGGGCCGCGCCGCAGGGCGAGATCCTCGGCGAGCTCACCCTCGTGGTGGCGGGCCGCCGTCCCGACGCCGCCGTCGAGCCGGCCGATCTGCAGGCCCTGGTCGACGCCGTCCTGGCTCGGGTGGACGCCGGCGAGCGGCTGAGCGACGTCGCGCCCGCCGTCGCCGCCGGCACCGGGGTGACCCGGCGTGAGCTGTACGCCGCGGCTGCCGCGGCCCGCACGAAGGGGCCCGGACTCGTCGTCGACCCGAGTCCCAAACCCACCCCGGCCGAGGTCGAGCGGCTGTACCTGGAGGCCTTCTCGCCGCCGCCGATGAACGAGGGGCCGGAGCAGGCGGCGGGCATCGCGGCGTGGTACACGGAGGCCGCCCGGCGACCCGACCTCACCGTGGTGACCGCGCACGAGCGTGGCGCGCTCGTCGGCCTGTGCTTCGGACACCCCTGGTGGTGGGACGCGATGGACGACGAGTGGTCACGCAGCCTGAGCTCCCGGATGGGGGAGGCGGCGTCGAGCTTGGAGGGCATGTTCGGCGTCGGCCTCCTCGCCGTTCGCCCCGATCGGCAGCGAGCGGGGCTGGGCACGGCGCTGCTGCGGGCCGCGGTGGCGCGGTCGGGCCTGCGTCGGGCCTGGCTCGTCACCCGGGACGACGAGACCCCGGCGCTGTGGCTGTACCGCTCGCTCGGCTGGCAGCCGATCGGCCACGGTCCCGACC
>JBKPQU010000108.1:0-12625 GCA_046734255.1 Actinomycetota bacterium | reverse complement strand
GTCGCCGGGGTGGCGGCCAACAACGGCACCGCCCACCCATTGGGCGACGATTTCACCGTCCTGGGTCTGCACCTGAGTGGTCTGTCCACCGGACAGTTGTTCCTCTACGGCGTCGTCGTGGGCGTTGTGGGCATGCTGGGGTTGAGCATGCTGCTCGGCGCCTTCTCCCGGCGCGCGGCCTCCCGAGGGTCGCAGCGCGAGTTGAAGGAAGCTCGGCGCGAGACCACCGCTGCGCGCCGCGACCGCGACCAACTGGCCCGGCAGCTCGACGACGAACGCGCCGAACACCTACCCGTCGAGGCCTTAGGACACCCACCAGTCGAGGCCTCCGGCACCGTGGACCCCTCCAGCGCAGCGGAGACCGGGCCAAGACCGCCGCCCGGGTGAGAACGAACACAACGCGCCGCTGAACCTCCGCGGCGCGGGAAACCAGTTCCACGGCCAAACGGTCGGGCATCGGGTAACGCATCGGACGCGACATCGGCCAGCACACAGGTCGCTGACGGGGCCCGGACGAGATCCACCCCGACCCTCAACGACCAGCTGCTCGCTGCCCGTCTTTCCCCTGGAGAGGCGCAAGCATCATGATCCGTCGAATCATCCCCATCGTCTACCTGGTGATCGGGGTGGCGGTCGCGGCACAGCACCACTACCTGGCGCATCTGAACACCGCCAGCCGCATCCTCTCCGCCCTTCTGGCCATCCTCCTGTGGCCGCTCGTCCTGCTCGGCGTCTCGTTGACCATCAAATAACCCACAGGCCCGGGCGGCACCGCCAAGGCCCCCCAACAATGAGGAAGCCATCATGATCATCTTGGGCGTCATCCTGCTCATCGTGGGTCTGGTCGCCGGCATCTCCCCATTGGTGACCATCGGCATCATCGTGGCCATCGCCGGAGCTGTCCTCTTCCTCCTCGGCAGGACAGGCCACGCCATCGGTGGCCGGCCCCACTACTGGTAAACCATCCGGCGCCAAGGCCAGTTGACCCGGCCTCCTCGCTGGTCGCGGCCGAACCGACCGTCTCGCTAGGGGAGATCCTGGCCTGCATGCACGAGTTGCTCGGCCACGACGGCCACGACGGCCACGGAGGTCGTGGGGGTCATGCGAGGGGTCTCCGACGCCGTCGGGGCGGCACCCGCGGGCGGTTGGGCTGCTCAAAGGGCTCGCGGCGGACCGCAGCCTCCCGCGTGGCGTCCGTGTTCGACTGGCCCTGCCGCTGGGCTACCTCGCGCTTCCTATCGATCTCATCCCGGACTTCATCCCGGTGTCGGCTATGCCGACGACGCCGTAATCGTCGCTCTGGCCCTACGGTCGGTCACCAGGCGCGCGGGAGTCGAAGCCCTCGAACGACAGTGGCCCGGTACCGCCGAGGGACTGCAGGCGCTGCGCCGGCTGCTCCGGCTGCTCCGGGTGTAGCTCCTGGTGCCCCGCGTCCGAGGTCTTCTTACGGTTGGCCCTCGGACGTGGACCACTAGGCCTCTGCGGCGGGGCCGTTAGCCAGTCCCGACCACGGGACCTCGCCGTGCTCGCTTCGCCTGGTATTCGCGCCAGGTCAGCCACACCAGGAAGACGTCGAAGACGGTCAGCGCGGTCAGACTCCATGAGAACTTGACGAAGATCAGGATGTAGAGCTGGTAGGCGATAAACACACCCAGCAGGGCGATCAACCAGGGGTAGGCCCATAGCTTGTCCCGCAGCACCAGGGCGACCAGGACAACCTTGGACACCCCGTGGCTGAGGAGGTAGACGGATGCGAACAGGGTGGCGCCGCTGCTCAGGTGACCGGTCGTATGCAGGATGTAGTGAGCGATCCGGTCGTTCGGGTCCTCGCTCAGCTCGTGTGCCGTGAGCGAGCGCGCGATGCGGTCGATCGTGCTCGGGCTCACGATCAGCAGCAGCGCCCCGGCGACAATCTCCAACACACCGTCCGCCGCCTTGAGCAGCAAGCCGATCCTGAACGTCAGGTCTAGCCCAGGCGACAGAGCCGCTGCCGACGCAGGATCAGCGGATCGGCTCGTCACGCCAGCGAGACTACGGTCACGAGGCCGAGCCCCCGCGCGGACCCTGCTCGATGGGGCAGCACGTCTTCGCGAGGGCCAACCGTAAGCAGACCTCGGACGCGGGGCACCAGGAGCCCTCTAGCGCTTGAGAAAGTCAAGCGCCTTCGGAATGAACTCTTCGTGGTACTGGAAGATCCCGCCGTGTCCGGCGTCGGGGTAGAGGGGGATGAGTTGGCTGTTGGGTAGGCGTTCGGCTAGGTCGAGTGTGTTCTTGCTGGGCACCATCCTGTCGCTTTCGCCGTTAGCGATTAGCACCGGGTGGAGGATGCTCGAGAGGTCTGAGGGGGTCTGAAGCCCCCAACGGTGGATGGCCTTGAGGTGGGCGCGGAAAGCCCTCGGGGAGATGGCTTTGTCGCGGCGTTCGGTGCGCTCCTTCAAGCGCTCCAGGAACTTGCGTCCTGCCAGCCGGCCGTTGGCTGTTCTGGTGAAGAAGAGGAACTGCTTCGCATCCTGGAGGGTCAAGACGCCTTTGGCGATGTCTCGCAAGGTGAGCGCTGTGACCTTGTCGATGCCTACGCCTCCGGCGGGACCCGTGCCCGCGAGGATGATCTTGCGTACTAGTTGCGGTTCTTCTTGCGCAATCACCTGAGCGATGAAGCCGCCCATGGAGAATCCGAGCAGATCGACCCGATCGAGGCCGAGCGCCCGGATGAATGATGCGGCGTCGTGCGCCATCGCCTGGATCGTGTCCGGCGTGGTGCCGTGGGAGGCGCCGACACCCCGGTTGTCGAAGGTGATCACTCGATGCCGTGCGGCGATGCCGTCGACGACGCGCGGATCCCAGTTGTCCAAGACCGCGGCCAAGTGGTTCAGGAAGACCACCGGCGCGCCACCTTCTGGACCGAGGTCTCGATACACGAAGTCCACGCCATCTACGGACACGGTGCGGGTTGGCGCGTCCTTGTACGACGCACCTGAGTTGATCTGAGCACTTCGTGACGCATTCATGTCGATCTCCTGAGGTTGATTGCGCTGGGTTTCTTTGCGTGGTTCGTGGCCGGCGGATCACCTGTTGATCGTGTGCTCCGACCAGGCAGCCGTCGCGTTCGATCCGTGGCGTCGCGGCCAGGGTCCTGGCCGCCTACAACTAGTGGCGTCACCTCATCGTGAGGACGACTTTGCCGGCTCTTGCGCGCCCTTCCTCGACGTAGGTCAGAGCTTCTCGGGTCGACTCGAACGGGAAGACACGGTCGACGACTGGTCGGATCTTCCCGGCTTCAATGAGTGTGGTGATTTCGCGCAGCTGGTCGCCGCTGGCTCTCATGAAGAGGAATGAGTACGTCACGTGGTGGCGTCGCGCCCGGTGCCGGGTTCGGAAGCTCAACGCGGTCATCGCCAGACTGACCAGGGGATTCGCTCCCAGCTCCTTGGCGAAAGCCGGATCCGGTGGGCCGGCGATGCTGATGACTTTCCCGCCGGGCTTCAGCACCTGCAGAGACTTCTCGAGCGTGTGCCCGCCGAGGGTGTCCAGAACCACGTCGTAGTCGTGCAGGACCGTCTCGAAGGCCTGCTTCTTGTAGTCGATGACCACGTCGGCGCCCAGGCTCTTCACCAGGTCGATGTTTGCCGTGCTCGTGGTGGTGGCCACACTCACTCCCAGCTGCTTCGCCAGCTGGATGGCGATGGTGCCCACGCCGCCGGAGCCTGCATGGATGAGGACCTTCTGCCCGGCCTGCAGGTTCGCCCGCTCGACCAGTGCCTGCCAAGCGGTCAGGCCGACCAGCGGAATCGACGCGGCTTCTTCCATGGTCAGTGTGGTCGGTTTGATCGCCACGTCGTCCTGGTGGATCGCGATCAGATCGGCGAACGCGCCGATCCGGTTCTTGTCCGGGCGGGCGTAGACCTCCTCGCCGGCCGTGAATCGCGTGACACCCGCACCAACCCCGATGACCACCCCGGCCAGGTCGTTGCCCAGAACGAACGGCACCCGATACGGCAGGATCGCCTTGAAGGCCCCATCCCGGGTCTTGAGGTCGAGCGGGTTGACGCTCGCCGCGTGGATCTGGACCAGGACGTCGTCATCGCCCAGGCGCGGATCCGGCATCTCGCCAGCCCGCACCCCGCCGGCGTCTCCGTAGCGTTCGACAACGAATGCCTTCATCGTCCTCTCCGTCTCTCACCGCGCCCGGACGCAGGGCGGAAGATCGCTGCTCCGCCGGGCCCGGTGGTCGGTTCAGGTCCCCGTGTCCCACGAACCATAGACCTCTGGGTACAAAAAGTAAACTCAGATGGTATGATCGGTGCCGTGGATGCTGGTACTGAGATGCGGTTCGATCGGGACACGTCGAACTGCTCGATCGCACGGACGTTGGAAGTGGTGGGCGAGAAGTGGACGATCCTGATCCTTCGAGAGGTCTGGTATGGCTCATCCCGCTTCAGCGACTTCGAGCGCATCCTGGGATGTCCTCGCAACCTGCTAGCCGAGCGGCTCCGCAAGCTCGTCGAGCACGGCATCCTGTCCACCGAGACATACCAGGAGGCTGGCGCGCGCAGCCGGCTCCGGTACGTGATCACGCCGAAGGGGATGGATCTTGTGCCGGCTGTACTGGGCCTGTTGCAATGGGGTGACCGATACCGCGCCGACCCGGAAGGCCCGGCCATCGTGACCCGTCACCGAGGGTGCGGCGCACGCGTCGACGTGCAGGTCCGATGCGAACACGATCACCACGTCGGGGCGGCTGACACCGAAGCCGCGCCCGGCCCAGGCTTTCGGATGAAGGCCGATCAGTGATCCGACCAACACCCACCGCTCGGCTACCCATCCACGTGCAGCCGCACCGGTGAACCGGCGGCGACCGGGGAGCGGCTGGCAGGGAGGGCTTGCAGGCTGAAAATCGGAAGGTCGGCAGTTCGACCCTGCCTGGGATACCCCCGGGTTAGACACCGTGTCGTAGGGGTGCACGGCTACTCAATGGGCGAAGACCCTCGTACGTGTACCGGCCGGCGTTCACCCAGTTCGCATCGAGGGTCAGGGTTCGAATCCCCTCAGCTCCACCCAGGTCATGGGCCCTTTCCCACCCTGGGGAGGCCAATGCCGTTCAGTACAGCAGCGAAGTACAGCAAGGCCGTTCCCGAGCGCGTCCATCGCCTGGCGCTGCCCGTGCCCGCGGCGGACCGGGAAAGTCGACCGACGGCCGTCCGACCTGGAATCATGCCGTGCGTGAGCCAGCAGTCTGCGACGTCGATCCGCTTCGAGGCCAGGCTCGACACCATCGGCGCCTCGACCATCGTCCGGTTGCCGGGCGAGGCGAGCGGTGGCTTGCCGTCACGCGGGCAGGTCGCCGTTCGCGGGTCGATGAACGGCCACGACTTCCGGGCGGTGGTCGAGCCGGACGGCATGAAGGGCCACTGGATCCGGGTCGACAAGAAGCTGCGGCGCGCCGCGGGCGTCGCCGCCGGCGATGTCGTTGACGTCGCCGTCGAGCCGACCCGGGACTGGCCGGAACCGGACGTGCCGGCCGACTTCGCACAAGCGTTGGCGGCCGCGCCGCAGCGGATTCGCGGCATCTGGGACGACATCACGCCGATGGCGCGCTGGGAATGGGTGCGCTGGATCAATTCGACCGCGAACTCGGCGACGCGGCAACGGCGGGTCGACGTAACCCTGTCGAAGATGGACCACGGCAAGCGGCGGCCGTGCTGCTTCGACCTCTCGGCGTGCACGGACCCGACGGTGTCCCGGAACGGCAAGCTCCGCGGCGCGCCGCAACCCTGAATCGCACCGACGGATCAATCTGGCGACGCGAAGTTCCGCGTCGTCGACCGAACCGGCGCCCTGTCTCCGTTTCCAATCGAGTTCCGGCTCGACGCACATGTGACCCGGGCGGCCAGCACGCCAGGGCGGGATGACGGCTGGCGCGTGCATCGGTGGGTCCCGCCGAAATCGAAGGGTAGGCGGTGCGTCCCCGCCCCCCCGCCACTCATGATCAAGCCCGGATGCCTGACGGCATGGGATATGACTGGTGTCTGACTACGTTGAGTTTGGGCTCAAGCTCAGTCAGAACGCGAGCATCGACCAGCTGCGCGGCTTGTGGCGGTTGGCCGACGAGGCGGGCTTCGACAACCGCTGGTGATGGATCATTTCGCCACGCTGGGGGATGGAGCCGCCGAGCAGGTCGCGTCGCACCACGCGTCCGTGGCGAGTCGGCCTCGGCAGGGCCGAATGGAAGAGGGGCGGGCTGAGATCAAGGCCGCGGTGGGGTCGGGCGGTGTTGTAGTGCTCGACGTAGATGTCCAGGACTCGTTGCAGGTGGCGCGGACCCGTGATGAGCATCCAGTCGAGGCACTCGGTGCGGACGGTGCGGACCCAGCGTTCGGCGTACGCGTTCGTCCGTGGCGCCCGCGGCGGGGTGCGCTGGACCTCGATGCCGATGGCCTGCAAGACGGCGTCGAAGGCGGCGGTGAACCTGCTGTCGCGGTCTCGGACAAGGAACCGGAACCGGGCGGCACGGTCGTCGAGGTGGAGCAGCAGGTTGCGGGCGGCCTGGGTGATCCACACGACGTGATCCTCTGGGGCGCGAGTGCGGGCTGCTGCCCTCCAGGCCTCCGACCAGCAGCCCGGCGATCAGGTTTCCCAGCGCTGCGGCGACGAACCAGGTCCCGATCATCTGCCCGACGCGGTCGCGAGGGGTGAGCATGACAACACTGGTCAAGATCACGACCGCCCGGAAACTCGAGCTACCGCGCTGTCGGGTCGGCCAGCTATTTCCCAATGGGATCAGAACAACTACCGTCGTGCTCCTCTGGCCGACGCGGGGAGGGCAGCGGAATGGCACGTCTGACGACCTCCCGGACGGAACCGGCCGAGCGGCGCCCGCTGATGGTGTCGAGGGCCTGGGTGCAGGCCGTGGCACTCGTCGTGCTGTTCGGCTTCGCCGTGATGGGCCTGCTGGCCTACCGCACCTACACCGCTGAGCCGCCGATCCCGACGCGCGTCCTCACCGAGGACGGGCAGACGGTCTTTACCGGCGGCGACGTGACCCGCGGCCAGCAGGTGTTCCTCCGCAACGGGTTCATGGAGTACGGCTCCATCTTCGGCCACGGTGCCTACCTTGGCCCCGACTTCACCGCCGACTACCTGCACCGCGCCGCGGAGATCGCGACCCGGGAGTACGGCGGGAGCGGCTCGGACACCGCTCGGCAGCGTGTGATCGAGGACTTCAAGACCAACCGGTATGACGGGGCGACGCGGACGCTCACGTACACCGACGCACAGACCACCGCCTTCCAGGAGATGGTCGACTACTACGGCGACTACTTCGGCGCCCCCACCACCGACAAGGGCCTGCGCCCGGAGCCGGTCACCGACCCGGCCCAGGTCCGCCAGCTGACTGCCTACTTCTCCTGGTCGGCGTGGGCCGCCTCGACGCTGCGGCCGGGGAAGAACTACTCCTACACCAATAGCTGGCCGCCGGAACCGCTGGTCGACAACGGTCCGACCGCCAACGTCCTAGTCTGGAGCGTCCTGTCGCTGATCGCGCTGCTCGCCGGGATCGGCGCGCTGTTCGCGGTCTTCGGCCGGTGGGGTGACCGGCTCGGCTGGCAGGGCAGGCAGGCGGACACGATCTCCTTCCGCCGTCCGGGGGAGGTAGCCCTGACCCCGGCGCAGCGCTCCACCGCGTGGTTCTTCCTCGTGGTAGGCCTGCTCTTCCTCGTCCAGACCCTGGTAGGTGCGGCGAGCGAGCACTACCGCGCCGACGTCTCCAGCTTCTTCGGCATCGATCTGGCCCGCTGGCTGCCGTACAACCTCGCCCGCATATGGCACCTGCAGTTGGCCATCTTCTGGGTCGCGACGGCGTTCCTGGCCGCGGGCATCTTCCTGGCCCCGATCATCGCGGGCCGCGAGCCACGTCGGCAGCACTGGCTGTCGTACTCGCTGCTCGGCGCGTTGGCCGTCGTGGTCTTCGGCAGCCTGATCGGGGAGTTCCTCGACATCCACCACCTTCTCCCGGAGGGCGCGGGGGTGTTCGGCCTCCAAGGCTGGGAGTACCTCGACCTCGGCCGCTTCTGGCAGATCCTGCTCACCGCCGGCCTGTTCGTATGGGCGGCGATCCTGTTCCGCGGCACGCGGGTCCGGCTGGCCCGGGAGTCGCGCGGCAACATGCCGTGGCTGTTTCTGCTCGCCGCGCTGGCGATCCCGGCCTTCTACGCGGTCGGCCTCCTCGCCAACGCGGACTCGCACTTCACCCACGCCGACTTCTGGCGCTTCTGGGTCGTGCACCTGTGGGTAGAGGACTTCCTCGAACTGTTCACGACCGTGATGGTCGCCTACATCTTCGTGATGCTCGGCGTCATCCGGGAGCGGGTGGCGCTCATCGTCATCTACCTCGACATCCTGCTCTACTCTGCCGGCGGCGTCATCGGCACCATGCACCACCTCTACTTCTCCGGCGAGCCCGCCGAGCACATGGCACTCGGCGCCTTCTTCTCCGCCGCCGAGGTCATCCCGCTGACCTTCCTCACTGTCGAGGCCTGGTCGTTCCTCCAGCTGGGTGCGAAGCAGCAGGGCGGGTCGCCGACACCGTTCCCGCATCGCTGGGCGGTCATGTTCCTCGTCGCCGTCGGCTTTTGGAACTTCCTTGGCGCCGGCATCTTCGGCTTCCTCATCAACCTCCCGATCGTCAGCTACTACGAGATCGGCACCGCACTCACCGCCAACCACGGACACGCGGCGATGATGGGCGTCTACGGCATGCTGGCCATGGGATTGACCCTCTTCTGCCTCCGCTACCTCATCCCCGCCGATCAGTGGCCCGACAGGTTGGCCAAGCTCTCGTTCTGGGGCGCCAACATCGGACTGGCCTGGATGTGCTTCGCCACCCTGCTGCCGCTCGGCATCCTGCAGCTGTACGCTTCCGTGGACGACGGCTACTTCCAGGCCCGGTCGCTGGAGTACGTCACCAACCCGACCAACGGCATCTTCGAGTGGCTGCGGCTGCCGGGCGACGTGATCTTCATCGGGGCTGGCGTGCTGCCGTTCCTCTGGATCTGCTGGTTGGGCGTGCGGCACATGCTTAAGCGCAGCACGCCGGTGACGTCGACTGAGCCGGAGGACCCCCTGTTCACCGAGATCGTCGAGCCGGTCGGCGGCGGCGCAGGCAGGGAGGGCACGTGACGCTCTCGGTACCCGTGCTGCTCGCGGCCGGCTACGCGGCGGCGCTGCTGGCCGGCGCAGAGTTGCTAGATCGGCTGGCGCAGCACACTGCCCGCCGCTCCGACCGGTTCCGTACGGCAGGATTCCGCTACCACGCCACGCTCGACGCCTGGATCTGCCCGCAGGACCAGTACCTGTGGCCGCAGGAGTACGACGCCGAGCAGCGGATGCTGCGCTACCGCGCCAAACCCAGCGTCTGCAACGCCTGCCCGGTCCGGTCCAGCTGCACCAGCTCCGAGCACGGGCGCGAAATCGTCCGGGCCATCGACCCGTGGCCGCACTCCGAGGCCGGCCGCTTCCACCGTGGGCTCGCGCTCGTCCTCGTCGTCCTCGCCGGGCTCTTCGTCGTGACGGCCGCGGTCGTGGCACGCACCGGCGCCGACGTCGCCGTCTGGCTGGGAGCCCTCGCGGTCGTCGGCCTGGTCGGCTGGCGGCTCACCGACCACCTGCGGAGTACGCCGGCCAACTTCCCGGAGCCGACGCTCGCCACCGACGTCCGGCTCGCCCCCGGACCCTTGTCACAGCCGCGCGAGCTGCAGCTCGACGGCATGCGTGCGCCGCGGAGTCGCTGGGCCTCCGACCGGCGGCGGGCCGGCAGCAGTGAGGCGAGTTCATGATCATCGCCGTCGTGGTCGTCGTGCTGGCCGGACTGGTCCTGCTGGGCGTCGCCAGCATCCGGGTACTGCGCGAATACCAGCGGGCGGTGGTGTTCCGGCTGGGCCGGGTCCGGCAGCTCGGTGGGCCGGGCCTGATCGCACTGGTCCCGATCGTCGACCGGATGATCCGCGTCGACCTGCGGACCGTCACGTTGACGATCCCACCGCAGGAGGTCATCACCCGGGACAACGTGCCGGCCCGGGTCAACGCGGTGGCGTACTTCCGCGTCACCGACCCCCTGCGGGCCATCCTCGAGGTCGAGGCGTACCCGGTCGCCACCTCCCTGATCGCCCAGACCACCCTGCGGTCGGTGCTCGGCCGCGCCGAGCTCGACACCCTGCTCGCCGAGCGCGAACACCTCAACGACAGCCTTCGGCAGATCATCGATGAGCAGACCGAGCCCTGGGGGGTGAAGGTCACGACGGTCGAGATCAAGGACGTGGAGATCCCCGAGGCGATGCAGCGCGCGATGGCCCGCCAGGCCGAGGCCGAACGCGAGCGCCGGGCCAAGGTCATCAACGCCGAGGGCGAGTTTCAGGCGGCCGGCAAGCTCCGCGAAGCCTCGCGGATCCTCAGCGATTCACCCGCCGCGCTTCACCTGCGCTACCTGCAGACCATGGCCGAGCTCGGCCCGGGAGCGCAGTCGACGATCGTCTTCCCGCTCCCCATCGACCTGCTCAGGCCGTTTCTCGGCGAGGTCGCGCAGGCCGCCGCCGGCACGTCGTCGTCGACGCGTCTCGGGGGTGAATATGACCATCGTGGCGGCACCTTCGACCCTCCCCTCAACCGTGCCGCGGAGGACTGGGCTGGTGAGACCTCAAGCGCTGAGAGCCGACATGGACCGGCTGCCGACGCGAGCACACCGCCGAGTCCTACGGACAGGGGATGAGCCGTGCAGGCACAACTGCTCGCTGCGGACGCCTCGCTGGGCTTCCCGGCCTGGCTGCGCCTGACCCACTACCTGAACCTTCTGTTCATCATCCTGCTGATCCGCAGCGGCATCGAGATCCTGGCCTCGCATCCTCGCCTGTACTGGAACGACGGCTGCGCGCCGAAGAGCGAGTGGGTGAGGTTCACCCGGAAGGAAGTGCCCACCGGCAAGGACGTGATCTATACCGCCCGGGAGGACGAGCTGGACGCCTCACCATGGGTGGCGCTGCCCGGTCACAAGAACATTGGCCTGGGCCGCCACTGGCACGGCGTGAGCAACTCGTTTTGGCTGCTCAACGGAGTCGTCTACGGCGTGCTGCTGTTCGCGACCGGCGAGTGGGTCCGGCTGGTCCCGACCTCCTGGGACATCGTCCCCCGGGCCTGGGACTCGTTGAAGACGTACCTCAGCTTCCAGATCCCGCCGTTGAGCGACTTCCAGCCCTACGACGCGCTCCAACAGCTGACGTACGCCGGCGTGGTCTTCGTGCTGGCGCCGCTCATGCTGCTGACCGGCGCCGCCATGTCACCGGCCATCGCGGCTAGCGCCCCCTGGTACATCAAGGCGCTCGGCGGTCGCCAGGCGGCCCGCAGCATGCACTTCATCGGGATGGGCCTGTTCGCGGCCTTCATCGTCATGCACGTCGCCCTGGTGCTGGTCGTCCACCCGCGCGAGAACGTCACCAACATCGTGCTCGGCGGGTCGCCGGACCGGCTCGGGCTGGCGGTGACTCTCGGCGTCGTAGCGCTGCTGCTCGTGGTGGTGATCAACGTCTGGGCCACCTGGTACACGCTGCGGAACCGGCGCCAGGTCCAGGTCACCCTCGACCGCATCGAGGCGCCCATCCGCAAGCTCGCGCTGCACAATCTCGCTTCCGGGCAGCACTACGCCGAGTCCGACATCTCCTCGTACCACTGGGTCAACGGCGCGCCGCCGACGCAGAGCGAGTCGCCAGAATTCGATCGGCTGCGCCAGGACGAGTTCCGCGACTGGCGCTTGGAGGTGACGGGTCTGGTGGGGCGTCCGCTGAGCCTTTCCCTGGCCGACATTCGGGCGCTGCCTAGCCAGACGCAAATCACCAAGCACAACTGCGTGCAGGGGTGGTCGGGCGTGGCCAAGTGGAAGGGCGTGCGCCTCAGCGACGTCCTGGCGCTGGCCGAACCCCTGACTGAGGGGCGGTACGTGAAGCTCACCTCGCACGGGCTGGCTCAGTACGCCTACGGCGACAAGCCGCTTGAGCCCTTCTACGAAGTGATCGACCGGATCCTCGCGCACCACGGTCAGACCATCCTCGCCTACGAGATGAACGACGTACCGTTGCCGTTGCGGCACGGAGCGCCCCTGCGCCTACGGGTGGAGACGCAGCTGGGGTACAAGATGGTCAAGTACCTGCGCACCATTGAGCTGGTCGCCGATTACCGCACGATCGGGGAGGGACAGGGCGGGTCGCGCGAGGACGCTCAGTTCTTCGGCCGTGGTGCAGAAATCTGAGCAGCTCAGGCGAGCCGATTAGCCTCGATTTCCGGTGGCGGATTGGCCTCGCAGTACGGGTCGGTCCACCGGTACTTCATCGCGCGGAACGCGTCGGGTTCGGGACGTTCAGGTCCGCGAAGCTGGGTCAGCCGACCACCTCTGCCAGGCCCGGCCGGACACCCGAACGACTACGATCATGAAGCGCCCGGGTTAGCGTAGGTCGAAGACGATGCGGGCCTTGACGCTGCCCTTCTCGACCTCTTCGAAGCACTCGTTGACCTCGTCGAGCCGCCGGGTCTCGTGGATCACCTTGGTCCGGCCTTGCGCGTGAATGGCGTAGACCTCGGCGAGGTC
>JBKPQU010000107.1:0-6351 GCA_046734255.1 Actinomycetota bacterium | reverse complement strand
CCGCCTGGGTGACCGGAGCCGATGCCTACCTGCTCGTCGCCCGGGCGTGGACCGCACGTGGGGAGCGGGACCGCGCCGCGGCCACGCTCGCCCCGCTGCTGGCGGCCACCGGACCTCACCGGTGGGCCGCCGTCCACGAGTGCGCCCGATCGGTGCTGTCGCCGGCCTGACCGCCGCCCTCCTCAGACGAGCTCGGCGAGGAGGGCGGCGGCCCGCGCCGCGCCGTCGGTCGGGACGTCGAGGTACTTGACCTCCCGACCGATCTCCTCCACGACCGCGGCGGCGATCTCGTCGGGATCGGCTGCGCTGTAATCCATACGCCGGCCCGCACCATGGCGGTCGAGCCGGTGCGCGACATGGATGTTCTGCTCGAAGTGCCGCCGCAGGGGGAAGTAGAGGAACGGCCGGTTCGCGGCGGTCAGCTCCATCGTCGTGGTCAGCCCACCCTGCACGATCCCGAGGTCGCAGGCGGCGTGGTGCAGGTGCAGGTCCGGCACGAAGCCACGGACCGCGAGGCCGTCGCGGGCCGGCAGCGAGCCCGGGTCGATCCGCGGGCCGGTCACCACGACCATCCGCAGTTCGGGCACCCGGTTCTTCGCCTCGGGGTAGGCATCGACGACCTTGCGCAGGAGGTGTTCGCCGACGCCCGAGCCGCCGACGCTGACCAGGCACACCCTCTCCTCCGGCCGGTACCCGAGCCGGTCGCGCAGTTCCTGCCGGTCGGCGCTCGGGTCACCGTCGATGCCGGTGATGTACCCGGAGAATTCGAAGTGCTGCTCGGTCCAGTCGCGGATGCCGGGCAGGCCGGGACCAAGCGAACCGCCGACGACGTCCTCCGGATCGCCGACGAAGATGGCCTTGTCGCGCAGCCGCGGGTAGCGGGCGATGTGCTCGACCATCTCCGCGTTGTAGTCGGCGGTCAGGAACGCCTCGCGGTCGCCGCCGTCCGGCATCGGGACCCAGCCGACGAAGTCGGTCATCCAGGCGAACGCGGTCCGCTTGAGTTCGGGGTTCTCGTGCAGGAAGTGGTCGACGTCCCACGCCTCGTCGCCGATCACCAGGTCGTAGTCCTCCTGCGTGACGAGGTCGTGGAACACCATGAAGTTGGCGACCATCACCTCGTCCATGTCCCGGATCGCGGCGAAGGCGTTCAGGTCGTGCTCACCGGCGCACCCCTCGAAGTGCCGGGTCTCGTTGGCCAGCGCGGCCGAGGCGGGATGCACTCGCTCGCCCTGGCTTTCCAGGAAGCCCACGACCGGCTCCTGGGTGAGCCAGTCCACCTCGACGTCCGGGCGCAGTTTTCGGAACTCCTGGACGACCGCCAGGTCGCGTCGGGCGTGCCCGAGGCCGATCGGTGAGGACAGGTACACGGCGCGCCTGCGCCGGTCGGCGGCCCGGGTCCAGCGGCGATCTGCGGCACGCCGTCGCGGCTCGATCTGGTCGAGGAACTCCGCCAGGACGAGGTTGGCCCGGACCGGATCCCGGCCATGCGGAAGGTGGCCGCCCCCCTCCACACTCACCAGCAGGCCGCCGGTCACCTCGGCCAGCCGTGCCCCACGCTCGTACGGCTGGCACCGGTCGTCGGTCCCGTGGATCACCAGCACCGGGCAGCTGATCCCGGCCAGCAGGCGGTCCGCCTCGGCAGCGCTCTCGGGGAAGGTCTCCGCGTCACCGGCCGCCAGCTGGGTCGCGGGGTCGGACTCGCAGGCGTATCCGACCAGATCCTCGATCAGCTTCGTGGAGTGCGGCTCGTGGGCGAGCTCGGAGAAGAAGAACTCCGCATAGCCTGCCCAGTCGCGCAGCCAATAGTGCCGGTTGAGCTTCGCCCAGCCCTGATCGTCCGACCGGACCTCGTCGAAGCGGGCCACCGCCTCCGCCTTCTCCGGCAGTCGCTCCGCGGTGTCCAGTACCCACGGGGCGATGGCGACGACGCCCTGGACCCGTCCGGGGTGCAGCGCGGCGCAGAGCAGCGCCCACCACGCGCTGGAGCAGACCCCCACGAGCACCCCGGCGTCGATGCCCAGGGTGTCCATCACGGCGAGCGTGTCGGCGACGTACTCCAGGTCGTCGTACGCGGACGGCTCGGTCGGCCGGTCCGACCTGCCGTTACCGCGCGGATCCACGGTGACCACGCGGCACGTGCGGGCCAGGTAAGGCACCTGCGCCTTCCAGGCTCTGCTGTGCACGATCGGATCGATCGGCACGAACACGACGGTCGGGTCGCCCTCACCGAAGACCTCGTATCCGATTCGGACGCCGTCCCGGTCCACGTGCCCCTGCTGGTCGGGCTCTCGTGCGCGCATGATCAGCCTCCTCACGCGCCTATTGCAGAGGCTCCTCCCCGACATTGCAACGGCGTTGCAACGCGGCTTCCGATCCTGGGCCGAAATCGACCCACCGAAGCGAGGAGCAGGAGATGGCACTGGACGAAGGCACGTTGATGGAGTTCGTGGGCAAGGCCGTCGGCGACCTCGGGGCCGCCGTCGCGATGGGGAACATCGTGGTCGGGGACCGGCTCGGCCTGTACCGGGCGCTGGCCGAGGGGGCTGCGAGCCCTCGCGAGCTGGCACAGCGCACCGAGACTGACCCGCGCTACGTCGAGGAGTGGCTGCGCGGCCAGGCCGCCGGCGGCTACGTGGAGTACGACGCCGCCACCGGCACGTACTCGCTGACCGAGGAGCAGGCGTTCGCGCTGACCGACCCGAACGGCCCGATCTATCTGCCGGGCGCCTTCGAGCTGGCACTGGGGACGGTGAAGGCGCACGAGCGGATCGTCGAGGCGTTCCGCACGGGGGCCGGCGTCGGCTGGCACGAGCACGACGAGATGGTCTTCACCGGCTGCGAGCGGTTCTTCCGGCCCGGCTACCTCATGAACCTCGTGTCCTCCTGGATTCCGGCGCTGGAGGGCGTGGCCGCCAAGCTGGAGGCCGGCGCCCGGGTGGCGGACGTCGGCTGCGGTCACGGCGCGTCCACGATCCTGCTGGCGCAGGCGTTCCCGAACTCGACGTTCGTCGGCTCGGACTACCACGCCGGCTCGATCGAGGCCGCCCGGAAGAACGCCGCCGAGGCGGGCGTGGCCGACCGGGTGACGTTCGAGGTCGCGGGCGCCCAGACGTTCAGCGGCCGCGACTACGACCTCGTCGCGACCTTCGACTGCCTGCACGACATGGGCGACCCGCTGGGTGCCGCCCGGCGGATCCGCAACAGCCTCGCGCCGGACGGGACCTGGCTCGTCGTCGAGCCCTTCGCCGGTGACCGGCTGGAGGACAACCTGAACCCGGTCGGGCGGGTCTACTACAACTTCTCGTCCTTCCTCTGCGTGCCCAACGCGCTGTCCCAGAGCGGCGGCTACGCGCTCGGCGCGCAGGCCGGCGAGACGGCCATCAGCCAGGTCATCACCGACGCGGGCTTCACCCGGTTCCGCCGGGCCGGGGAGACGCCGTTCAACCTCGTGTTCGAGGCCCGACCCTGATACCCCCGCACGATCCGGCGAAAGCGGACACCGTTCCGATCGGACCGACGTAGCCTCGATGGGGGTCACCCGTCCACGGTCACCGAGGACCGTGGACGGGTGCCGGGTCTGGAGAGCCCGGAACCGGCGCCGCACGGGCGATGCCCGCCTTCCGGAGGGGGACGCTGATGAGTGATCCGATCCAACCGTGGCCGCTGGTCAGGCAGGGCGACCGGGACCATCCCGTCAAGACGCTGCAGTACCTGTTGCGCGAGCGCGGCCACTCGGTGGCGGTGGACGGCATCTTCGGTCCGAAGACCGATGCCGCCGTCCGCGCCTTCCAGCGGAGCGCGCACCTGGCGGTCGACGGCATCGTCGGCCCGCACACGTGGAGCGCGTTGATCGTCACCGTCTCCCGCGGCAGCAGGGGGGACGCCGTCCGCGGTGTCCAGGAGGAGGACCAGTTCCGCAACCTCTCCGGTGACCCGAGCAAGGGCCTGCAGGTGGACGGCATCTTCGGGCCCAAGACCGACGCCTCGGTTCGCGACTTCCAGCGTGCCCTCGGCATCACCGTGGACGGCATCGTCGGGCCCGTGACCTGGCGCGCGCTGGTCAGCGGCATGCTCTCCGGCTGAGCCCTTCCACTGGAGGCATCAGGCGGGTCACACGCGGGCTCTTCACCTCGCGAGTTCAACGTTGCCGGGCTTACGGGAGCCGAATAAGCCCTGCAGGGTCACACTCGGCGTCGCAATTTGTCGCGCCATCGGATTTGACGCGCCATCGGCGTGTGGTCAGTCACTGATAGCGTGCAGCATTCGCAGTCACGTTCCGCCGTGATCTGAACCGCCCAGGGAACAATGGGGAGATAGCGAACGAGGCGGGCCCATTCCGGCGGATCTCCGGGCGAAACGCTTCTACGGGTTCGGGGGGACCAATGACAACGGGGCGCCACTTCCTGCCGTGGATATTCCTGATCGGAACGACAACTCCGATATTCCTGGCGAGTCAGAGCGAAGCGGCCACCACCTATCCATCGGGCTTCAGCCAGAGCGTGGTGGCCAGCGGTCTCTCCCAGCCCGTCGCGCAGGAGTTCGCCCCGGACGGCCGCCTGTTCGTTGGTGAAAGGACGGGCGGCATCCGCATCGTCAAGAACGGCAGCCTGCTGCCCACGCCATTTGCCGCGCTCCCCGCCGATACCTCCGGCGAGCGCGGAATGCTCGGTATCACGGTCGACCCGCAATTCGCCACCAACCACTTCGTCTATGCCCATTACGACATCAAGATCAGCGGGACCCCAATCAGGGCGCGCGTCACCCGCCTGACCGCGTCCAGTTCCAACCCGGACGTCATGGTGGCCGGTTCGGAAGTGGTGCTGCTCGACAACATCCCCTCGCCGACCGGCGTCCACGAGGGCGGTGACATGCACTTCGGCAGCGACGACAAGCTGTACATCGCCGTGGGTGACGGTGGGGTCGGGACCACCACCAGCCAGAACCTGGGAAGCCTCGAAGGCAAGATCCTCCGGATCAACCGCGACGGGACCGTGCCCGCGGACAACCCGTTCGTGGGCACGGCCGGGGCCCGACCGGAGATCTGGGCCTACGGCTTCCGCAACCCGTTCACGTTCGCGATCGACCCGAATTCGAGCCGGATACTGGTCAACGACGTCGGCCAGGATTCGGTGGAAGAGATCGATGATCTCAAGAAGGGTGCCAACTACGGCTGGCCGACCTGCGAAGGCGCCTGTGCCGGCCACCCCGAGTTCACGAACCCGATCTACCAGTACAACCACAGCTTCGGCCGTTCGATCACCGGGGGCGCCTTCTACACCGGCTCGGTCTATCCGCAGAGTTACAACGGCGACTACTTCTTCGGTGACTACACGACCGGCTTCATCAAGTCCATCGATCTCAACAACGGCAACACCGTCTCCAGTTTCGGTGACGGAGTGATCACGCCGGTCAACCTCAAACAGGGACCGGACGGGCTCATCTACTACACGTCCATTTCGGCCGGCACCGTCAACAAGATCAACTATACGACGGGGGCGCCACCACCTCCGACGGGCCAGGGCAATGGGCTTTACGCCAGCTACTTCCCGAACATCTCGCTGTCCGGTAATCCGGTGCTCAATCGGGTAGAAGGCACGCTGAACAACAACTGGGGTAGCGGCTCACCCGATCCCGCGGTGCCCGTCGACAACTTCTCGGCCCGGTGGACGGGTGAGGTCCTCGCACGATTCACCGAGACGTACACCTTCTCCGTGAAGTCGGATGACGGCATCCGCCTCTGGGTGAACAACCAGCTACTCGTCGACAAGTGGGTGGATCAGTCGTCGGTCGAGACGTCGGGCACCATCGCCCTCCAGGCCGGGCAACGCTACGCGATCAAGGTCGAGTACTACGAGCATCGCGTGTCCGCGGTCGCGCAGCTGTCCTGGGCCTCGCCCTCGACGCCGAAGCAGATCGTGCCGCAGTCGCAGCTGTTCGCGAGCCTGCCCGGCCAGGCGCCCGTGGCAGTGATCGACAGTCCGGCTGCGACACTGACCTACAACGCCGGAGACACCATCACCTACAGCGGCGACGCGACCGACCTGGAAGACGGGGTGCTGCCGCCGAGCGCGTTCTCGTGGAGCGGTGTGCTCCATCACGACACGCACACCCATCCGTTCTTCGGACCGGTCAACGGCACGAAGTCTGGAAGCGTCGTGATTCCACGACAGGGCGAGCCGTCGGCCAACACCTGGTACGAGTTCGTGCTCACGGTGACGGACTCGAGCGGGCAGGTCACCAAGGTGAGCCGCGAGATCCACCCCAACACCGTGAACCTGACGCTCGCCGCCAACGTCCCGGGTCTCACCCTCAACCTCGACGGTCAGCCGAAGACGACCCCCTACACCG
>JBKPQU010000106.1:0-6697 GCA_046734255.1 Actinomycetota bacterium | reverse complement strand
GGACGAGGTCAGCCTCGAGTCCTGGGTCCGCGTGCTGTCGGTCAACCTGCTCGGCACCGCCGCCGTGATCCGGGCCGCCCTGCCGCATCTTCGCCGAACCCGCGGCCGGGTGGTCACGGTGGCGTCCACGCTCGGGATATCGGCGGTCAGCGACGCCACTGCCTACTGCGCGTCCAAGCACGGCGTTGTGGGCTTCACCCGCGCGCTGGCCGCCGAGACCGCCGGTGAGGTGGGCGTGACGCTGCTGATCCCCGGCGGCATGAACACCCCGTTCTTCGACGGCCGCCCGGCGCAGTACAAGCCGGGCCCCGATGCCGTGCTGGCGGAGGCGGACGACGTGGCCCAGGTGGTGATGGCGGCGCTGACCCAGCCGGACGGGATCGAGATGCGCGAGGTCGTGGTCTGCGCCTCGACCGAGTCGTCCTGGCCGTGACCCTCGATCACGACAGGGATCACGACAGGGACCACGACAGGGACCACGACAGGGACCACGACAGGGACCACGACAGGGACCACGACACGAGCCACAACACCGTTCTCGTTCTGCGGGCGCTCGGTCTGGGAGACGCGCTCACCGCCGTGCCCGCGTTGCGCGGGCTGCGCACGGCGCTGCCCGACGCGTGGCTCATGCTCGCCGGTCACGGCGAACCGGCCGCGCTGCTCCTGCACGCCGGGCTCGTGGACGGCGTGCTGCCCACGCCGGATCTGAACGCGGCGCCCCCGGGCGCCGGGCTGGGGCCGCACCTGGCGGTCAACCTGCACGGTCGGGGACCGCAGAGTCACCGCCTGTTACTGCGCGGCGGCCCGACTGAGCTGCTGGCATTCGCCTGCCCCGCAGCCGGCTGGATGGCCGGACCGCCCTGGCTCCTCCCGGCGCTGCCGCAGGAGCACGAGGTGGCCCGGTGGTGCCGGCTGCTGGAGGCGGCGGACATCCCCTGCGACGCGACCAACCTGTCGCTGCCGGGCCGGATCGCGCCGGCGTGCCCGGCGCACGGAACCGCCGGCCCCGGCGCAACGGTGATCCATCCCGGCGCCTCGAGCGCAGCGCGAAGGTGGCCGGTCCGGCGCTGGACCGCCGTGGCCGCGGCGCTGGCCGAGGACGGCCACCGTGTGGTCGTCACCGGGTCCGCGGCCGAGCGCGATCTCGGCGCGGCCGTCTGCCGGGACATCCAACCGGGCGCGGTGACCGACGCGACCGGGACGATGGACCTGCTCGCGGTCGCGGCTCTCGTCCGGGACGCGCGCCTGGTGCTCAGCGGTGACACCGGCGTTGCGCACCTGGCCAGCGCGTTCGCCGTCCCGTCGGTGGTGCTGTTCGGGCCCACACCGCCGGCCCGATGGGGACCCCCGGCCTCGGGCCCGCACCGGGTCCTGTGGCACGGGGAGTTACTGGCCCACCCGTGGGGTGACGACCCGCACGCCGACCGGCCAAGCCCGGCCCTGCTGCGGATCAGCATCGGCGAGGTCCTCACCGGCGTGGAGGAGGTCCTGGCACGCCGGGCCGGGCAGAGCCTGCCTCAGGCCCGCCCGTAGGCGACCGCCTCCGCATGGCGGGCGGCCGCCGTACGCTCGGTCGCGCCCAGGCCGCGGAACCAGGCGACGGTCGCGGCCAGACCCTCTGGCCAGCTCACCGCCGGCTCCCAGCCGAGCAGCCGGCGAGCCAGCCGGATGTCGGGGCGGCGGACGCCCGGGTCGTCCACGGGCCGGTCGACGAACCGGATCGGCGATCTCGATCCGGTGGCCAGCAGCACGTCCTGCGCCAGCGCCAGCACGGATCGTTCGGTCGGATTACCGACGTTGATCGGCCCCGGCTCCTCGGTCCGGGTGAACCGGAGCACCGCCTCCACGGTGTCGCTGACGTAGCAGAC
Source organism: Actinomycetota bacterium (assembly GCA_046734255.1). Lineage (GTDB taxonomy): Bacteria > Actinomycetota > Actinomycetes > Actinomycetales > Kineosporiaceae > JBKPQU01. The sequence goes on along the minus strand of JBKPQU010000106.1, from coordinate 4,829 downwards.
GGATCTGGTCTGCGACCCGTCACCGGCGACGGTCAACGGCATACCGGCCAGCGCCTGCCGGATGAATGTCGGGATGGCGCGTCCGTCGTGGGGGCGCATCCGCGGCCCGTAGGTGTTGAAGATGCGCACGATGCCGGCCGCACTCCCTCGCTGGTGCGGTAGGCGGTGGTCAGCGCTTCGGCGTACCGCTTGGCCTCGTCGTACACCCCGCGAGGGCCGACCGGGTTGACGTGTCCCCAGTAGTTCTCCGGTTGCGGGTGCACCTGGGGGTCGCCGTACCCCTCGGAGGTCGAGGCGAGCACGAACCGGGCCCCCTTGTCCTTGGCGAGTCCCAGCGCGTGCCACGTCCCGATCCACGGGCCCGGCGACGCAAAAGGGGCAGATCGACAAGACCGCCCGGGCCTTCTGGGCCACGATGCGTGACAGAGGCCCCGCCGCGGCCCCCGCGGTACGCGGGGTGAACCGAGGAAAGGGCTCACGATGAGTGGCTTCGTCAGCACAGTGCGAAGCACGGGTAACGCGCTCCTGCTGCGTGCAGCAATCATCGCCGCGATCGGCGGTCTCCTGTTCGGCTACGACACCGGCGTGATCTCCGGTGCCCTGCTGTTCATCAAGGATGACCTGCATGCCGGGCCGTTCGAGCAGCAGGCGATCGTCTCCTCGCTCCTGCTCGGAGCGATAGTGGGCGCGGTGATCAGCGGTTATCTCGCCGATGCGATCAGCCGGCGGTGGACCAAACTCATCTCCGGAGCCGTCTACGTGATCGGTGCGTTGGGCTGTGCCTTCGCGGCCAACGCGGCGATGCTGATCGGGTTCCGGTTCTTCCTGGGCCTCGCCGTGGGGACCGCCTCGTTCGTGGCGCCGCTGTACATCTCCGAGGTGGCGCCTCCGCGGGTGCGTGGTGGTCTGGTCTCGTTCAACCAGCTCGCGATCACGTGCGGGATCCTGGTCGCCTACATCGTCAACTTCCTGCTCAAAGACGCCACGTACAACTGGCGGTGGATGCTCGGCCTCGCCGCGATCCCCGGAGCGGCGCTGGTGGTGGGCATGCTGACGGTGCCGTTCACGCCGCGCTGGCTGGTCGGGCAGGGACGGAAAGATGAGGCGCGCGACGTCCTGAACCGGCTGCGCGAGGGCGATCCCGAGGCGGACGTCGAGGCGGAGCTCGCGGACATCGAGAAGACCACCCAGGTCGAGGAGTCGAGCCGGGTGCGTGATCTGTTCACACCGGCCATCCGCCCGCTTCTGGTGATCGGCCTCGGCCTGGCCGTCTTCCAGCAGTTCGTCGGGGTGAACACGGTGATCTACTACGCGCCGACGATCCTCTCCGACACCGGCCTGACCAAGAGCGCGTCGATTACGCAGACCGTCTTCGTGGGTGTGACCAACGTCGTGTTCACGATCCTGGCCGTGCTGTGGATGGACCGCGTGGGTCGGCGCCGGCTGCTCATGGTCGGTACCGTCGGCCTGACGGTCGCGCTGGGCCTTCTCGCGGTGTACTTCGCGTCCGACACGCTGCAGCAGAAGTACGGCTACCTGGCGCTGTTCGGCCTGTTGCTGTACATCGCGTCGTTCGCGATCGGCCTCGGGCCGGTGTTCTGGCTGATGATCTCCGAGATCTTCCCGCTGCGGGTCCGCAGCGCCGCGATGTCGGCCTCCACCGTCGCGAACTGGGCGGCGAACTTCCTGGTCGCCGCCACCTTCCTGACCCTTACCACGGCGATCACCCGTCAGGGAACCTTCCTGCTGTACGCCGTGATCGGCGTGCTGGCGTGCCTGTTCTTCTGGCGCAAGGTTCCCGAGACCACGGGCCGTTCGCTGGAGGAGATCGAAGAGGACCTCACCGGATCCTCCGACCCGCAGCCCGCGCGCTCGGACTCTCAGCCGGCCCGCCAGGAGACCGGTTCCGCCCGCCGGCCGGGCTCCTGATTCATCCGGCTGCCGCGTTCATCCGGCTGCCGCGCGCTGAGTGCGACGTCCGCGGGTCGAGACATCGGTCATGACCCGCGGATGTCTCACCCGCGGGGCCGAGTCGCGCGGGCAGCGGGAAACGTCACACCCGCGAGCCGGCGTCCGTCATCTGCTCGCCATGATCTGCGGTGCGGATTCCTTGATCTTCGCGTTCGCCCACCGCGCTTGCCGCAGGGTGTCGGGGTGGCACCTGGACGCCAGCTTGAGCAGTTCGTCGTCCTTCGCGCCCTGTGCGGTCTGGGCGAGCAGCTCCCAGTCCACGGACAGGCCGGTCAGATTGAGGTGCAGCGTGCGAAGGTCGCGCAGCAATGCCAGGCCGGGCTCCTGGTCGGACTGGGACGGGTCGGTCATCCGTTCCCGGCGCAGCGCGAGCGTCTCGAGTGGGGGGTCGCCGTCCGAGGCCAACTCGATTCCGGCCTTGGCGGCCGCATCGGCGATCAGCTTGATGTGCTCCAGCGACCAGCCGGCCAGATCACGGCTGATGTGATAGATCTCGTGGTCGGTCCGGTGCCGTTCACCCATCGTGCGGAGATCCTCCGCGGCAGTGGTCTCCGCGTCGTGCAGGACGCGCAGCAGGAGCGCGAGCTTGTTCACCGGCCACCTCGCTGATCCGATGTGCCGCCGGCGGACGGCGCCGCACGGATCGCCGCGGCGGCGGTCTTGAAGATCGGTTGCCGGGACACCGGATCCCAGTCGGTCGGCGTGAGCTCATTCGCGGCCCGTCCGTGCTCGCTCGGCTCGTGGCCACCCGGGGTGTCCCAGTAGCCGTAGTGGAACGGAAGGAACAGGACACCGTCGCGGATGCCGCCGATCCGTACGTGAGCCCGGACCGATCCCCGAGGGGTCCTCACCTCGGCGACCTCGCCGTCGGACAGGCCGGCGGCGGTTGCGTCACGTTCGGAGACCTCCACCCAGACGTCGGGGGCTGCAGACTGCAACTGCGGCGTCCGCCCGGTCTTGGTCCGGGTGTGGAAATGGACGATCGTGCGCCCGGTGGTGAGCAGGAACGGAAACTCCGCGCTGGGCTGCTCATGCGCCGGCTGGTAGTGCGCCGCCTTGATCACGGCTTTGCCGGTCGGGTTGAGGGCGCGGTACTCCGTCGGCTCGACCGGGGTCCCGGTCAGCAGGTCGTGCCCGTAGTCCTCGCAGTACTCCGGGTCGGCGAAGAAGCGGCCACCGGTGTAGAGCCGTGGCGTCCCCTCCGGCGCGTCCTCGGTGCACGGCCATTGGATGCCGCTGCCGCCGCGCAGCCGTTGGTACGTGATGCCGGTGTAGTCGCAGGGCCGTCCCGCCGAGCAGCGCTTCCACGCCTCGAACGCGGACTCCGGGTCCGACCACGTGATCAGCGGGCCGCCGTCCTTGTCGCGCATCGCCATCCGGTCGGCGAAGTCGAGCAGGATGTCCAGGTCCGAGCGTGCCTCGCCCGGCGGGTCCACCGCCTTCTCGGACAGGTGCACCGTGCGATCCGCGTTGGTGAACGTGCCCAGCTTCTCGCCCCACGTCGCGGCCGGCAGGACGACGTCGGCCAGCTGGGCCGTCTCGGAGAGGAAGATGTCCTGCACCACGAGGAACAGCCCCTCCTTCGACAGGATCGACCGCACCCTGGCGAGCTCGGGCAGCGACACGGCGGGATTGGTCCCGGTGATCCAGAGGAAGCGGATGGATCCCTGCTCCGCATAGCGCATCATCTGCATCGCATGCGTCGGCGGCGCGTAGTGCGGGATCTGCCGCGTCTCGACGCGCCACAGCGCGGCCAGCTCGGCGACGTGCTGGTCGTTGGCCCAGTTGCGGAAACCGGCGAGGTCACCGTCCGCCCCGGCCTCTCTGGTGTTCTCCGCCGTCGGCTGGCCGTTCATCTGCAGGATGCCTGCACCCGGCTTACCGATCATGCCGCGGATCACGTTGAGGTTGTTGACCTGAACCGCGGCCGCTGTGGCCTGGTGTGACTGGTAGAACCCCTGCAGCACGGTGGACAGGAGACGCTCGGTACCACCGAGGATCTCCGCGGCGGCCCGGATCTGCCCGGCGGGCACATCGCAGATCTCCTCGGCCCGCTCCGGCGGGTACTCCGCGACCGTGCGGGTCAGTTCCTCGAACCCGACCGTGTGCGCGGCGACGAACTGCTCGTCGTACCAGCCCTTGGCGATGATCTCGTGGAGCAACGCGTTCATCAGCGCGAGGTTGGTGCCCGGCAGGGGCGCGAGGTGGACCGTGGCGTGTCGCGCCACCGGTGTCAGCCGCGGGTCGACGCAGATCAACCGTGGCGGGTTCGGACCGGCGAGCCGGTCCAGGATCCGCATCCACAGCACCGTCTGGGTCTCCGCCACGTTGTGGCCGAACAGCGCGATCACGTCGCACTCGTCGACGTCGGCGTAGGAGCCGGGCTGGCCGTCGCACGCGAAGGTCTCCTTCAACGCGGCTGCGGCCGTCGCCGTGCACAGCCGGGTGTTCCCGTCCAGGTGCGCCGTGCCGATCCCGCCGTGGGCGATCACACCCAGCGTGTAGTACTCCTCGAGGAACAGCTGCCCGGTCGTGTAGAAGCCGATACTGCTCGGCCCGTGCTCGGCAAGCAGCGCCTGCACGCGCTCCACCACGCGGCCCATGGCGTCGTCCCAGCCGGCCTCGACCAGCCGGTCGCCGTCCCGGACCAGCGGGCGGGTCAGGCGGTCCGGCGCCGCGTTGGCCTGCCAGGCGTACAGATCCTTCGGCCCGAGCCGGCCCCGATTCACCCGGTCGACGTCGCGGCCGCGCACACCCACGATCCGCCCGTCCTTGACCGCGATGTCCATCGCGTCTCCGTTGGAGTGCAGAAGTGAGGCGGACTGCACCCACGCCTGTACGTCCGCCGACCTCAGCGG
>JBKPQU010000105.1:0-5484 GCA_046734255.1 Actinomycetota bacterium | reverse complement strand
AGCCCGCGCGGCTGGCCGGGCTGCTCCAGCCGGGCTCGCAGGTCGCCGTCTACACCACCTCCGAGGGCGGCGCCCGGACGTCTCCGCTGCTCGACAGGGTCACGGTGCTCTCGCCGGGGGGCACCGTCGAGGCGCCCACGGGCGGACGGGTGACCACGCCGTCGGACACGGTCACGCTCGAGGTGACACGGGACGACGCGCGGAGGGTCATCGGGGCCGCCTCGTCCGGAGCCCTGTACTTCGTCCTGCTCGGCGGCGGCGTCGCCTCCGGGGACCAGTCGCCGTGACGGCGTATTGCGACCTCGACCCGGCGGCGGCCAGCGCCCTCCGGGAGGCCGCGGGCGTGCCGGGTCCGGCGTTCACCGACATCGAGACCCTCCGGGAGCACCTGTCGCTGACGGTCGACGAGGGCAGCGTGGTGCTCGGGCCGTCGGTCGCGGAGGACGACGCGCTCAAGCTGGCGGAGTCGATGCGCGTGATGCGGCACACGGTCGGCGTGCTGCTCGTGAGGCACAGCGTGGACACGCGCGTACTGACCGACGCGATCCGGGCCGGCGTCCGTGAGGTGATCGACGTCAAGGAGCTCAGGGAGCTGGCCGGCGTGGTCCGGCGCAGCGAGGCGCTGTCCGCGGCGATGCGCGAGTCCGCGGGGCTGCCGAGCCACGCCGAGCCGGGCGTCACCGCACGGGTGGTGACGGTGTTCTCCGCCAAAGGCGGCTGCGGGAAGACCACCCTGGCCACGAACCTCGCCGCGGCGCTGGCCGACCGGGGACGCCGCCAGGTGTGCCTGGTTGACCTCGACCTGGCCTTCGGCGACGTAGCGATCGCGCTGCAGCTGTTCCCCGCGCACACGATCGCCGACGCGATCCCGCTGGGCGACGGGGTCGACGCCAGCGCGGTCCATGCCCTGCTCACCCCGCACTCCCCCGGGCTGACCACGCTGGTGGCCCCGCTGGAACCGGGCAGCGCGGAGTCGGTCCCGGCGACGCTGGTCGGGCACATCCTCGACGTGCTGCGCGGCAGCTTCGACTACATCGTGATCGACACCCCACCCGCCTTCGACGACCAGGTGCTGGCCGCCTTCGACGTCTCCGACGTGGTCGCCCTGATCGCCACCCTCGACGTGCCGGCACTGAAGAACCTGAAACTCACCCTCGAGACCCTCGACCTGCTGAACTTCCCCCGCGAACGCTGGCGGATCGTGCTCAACCGGGCGGACTCGAAGGTCGGCCTGGCGATCTCGGAGGTGGAGAAGACCTTGCGCAACCCGATCGCGGCCCAGATCCCCAGCTCCCGGGACGTGCCCGCCGCGATCAACAGGGGGGTACCAATCATGATCGACGATCCGAAACACCCGGTCAGCAACGCCATCCGAGCCTTCGGCGAACGGCACGTGGTCGCATCCGCCGGTGACAGCCCGATCCCGCAGGACCTGCGCTCCGATCGCCGCGGCATGCGCCGGCGCCGGGGAGGTAGGACCTCATGAGTCTCGCCGATCGTTTGGCCCAGGCTCGGGCTGATCGTGCGGCTGGTACCGAGCACGCCGATGGTCGTTCGGGGTTGGTGCAGCGTCGTCCGACGGCGCGGAATCGGCGCAGCGCGCCGATTGATCCGTTCTTGGATCTGAAGCGTGAGGTGCATCAGTCGCTGCTGGACAATCTGGGGCCGAAGCTGTACGACTCCCGGTTGACCCAGCCGGAGTTGGAGCAGAAGGTCCGGCAGACCCTGCAGGAAGTCTTGTCCGCCGGGGACATGCCGTTGACCACCCCGGACCGGACCCGGATCGCCGGGGAGATCGCCGATGACATCCTCGGCTACGGCCCGATCGAGCCCTACCTGCGCGACGTCGACATCACCGAGATCATGGTCAACGGGCCGGACCAGATCTACGTGGAGCGGACCGGGCGGATCCACCCGGTGGACGGCCGGTTCGCCGACGAACCGCACCTGCGCCGGACCATCGACAAGATCGTCGGGCGGGTCGGCCGGCGGGTGGACGAGGCCAGCCCGATGTGCGACGCCCGGCTGCCCGACGGCTCCCGGGTCAACGCGATCATCCCGCCGCTGGCGGTGGACGGGTCGCTGCTGACCATCCGCAAGTTCGCCGCCGACCCCTTCGAGGTCGACGACCTGATCTCCTTCGGCACGATGACCCGCTCGGTCGCCGACCTGCTGGCCAACTGCGTGCAGGGCCGGCTGAACATCCTGGTCTGCGGCGGCACCGGGGCCGGGAAGACCACCACCCTCAACGTGCTGTCCGGCTTCGTCCCCGGCGACGAACGGATCATCACCATCGAAGACGCCGCCGAACTGCAACTCCACCAGGAACACGTGCTGCGGCTGGAGGCCCGCCCACCCAACATCGAGGGCAAAGGCGAGGTCCGCATCCGCGACCTGGTCCGCAACGCGCTGCGGATGCGCCCGGACCGGATCGTGGTCGGCGAGATCCGCGACGCCGCCGCCCTGGACATGCTGCAAGCGATGAACACCGGCCACGACGGCTCGATCTGCACCGTGCACGCCAACAGCCCCCGCGACGTGCTGTCCCGGGTCGAAACCATGGTGCTGATGGCCGGAATGGACCTACCGATCCGCGCGATCCGCGAACAAGTCTCCAGCGCCATCGACCTGATCGTGCACCAACAACGGTTCAAAGACGGCTCCCGCCGAATCACCCACGTCACCGAGGTCGTCGGGATGGAAGGCGACATCATCACCCTGCAAGACCTGTTCACCTTCGACCACTCCATGGGCCTGGACGAACACGGCCGCTCCCTCGGCACCCTCCGCTCCACCGGCATCCGACCCAAATTCATCGAAAAGCTCCGCGAACTCGGCATCCAAGTCGACCCATCCACCTTCCACTTCGAGGCCTTCGGCGGCCGCGAGGGGGTCGCCCGTTGACCTTCGTGCACAACGCCATCGATGCCATGGACACCACCATGGTGGCCGTCGTGGCGATGGTGGCGATCTTCGTCGCACTGATCGTGCTGGTGGCGACCGCCCTGGGCGTCTTCAACCGGAGGGTGACCCCCGAGGAGCGGGTGCTTCGCCGGCTCGACGTCTACACGCTGACCGGCGGCCGCACCCCGACCAGGGTGGCCACCCAGGAGGAGACGTCGCGGCCGGGGGCCAGCATCCTGGCCCGCTCGGCGGTCGACCTGGTCGGCAGGGTCGTGCAGCGCAGGGACTTCGCCGACAGCATCGACTCCCGGCTGGAGGCTGCCGGGCTGCCGATCCGGACCGCGGAATGGCTGCTGCTGCACGTCGGCGCATCGGTGGGTGGGGCCCTCCTGTTCTGGCTGCTCGGCCGTGGCCGGCCGGCTGCGTTGGTGATCGGCCTGGCCGTCGGGTTCGCCCTGCCCTGGATCTTCCTGTCGATGCGCCAGTCCCGCCGGGAGAGCAAGTTCCTCGCGCAACTCCCGGACACCCTGCAGCTACTGGCCGGCAGCCTGCAGGCCGGCTACTCCCTGCCCCAGGCGATGGACTCCGTGGTCCGCGAGGCCGGCCCGCCGATCTCCACCGAGTTCAACCGGGCGCTGATCGAGACCAGGCTCGGGATGCCGGCGGAGGACGCGCTGGAGGGCATCGCCGCGCGCACCCACAGCCGGGACTTCGCCTGGGTCGTGATGGCGATCAGGATCCAGCGCGAGGTGGGCGGCAATCTCGCCGAGTTGCTCAGCTCGGTCTCCGGCACGCTGCGCGAACGGGAGCGGCTGCACCGGCAGGTCAAGTCGCTGTCCGCCGAGGGCCGGCTGTCGGCCTGGATCCTCGCCCTGTTGCCACTGGCCTTCACCAGCTACCTCGTCATCGCCCGTCCCGATTACCTCAGGCCGCTGTACACCACCAGCCAGGGCCAGGTGATGCTCCTGATCGCGGTGGCCCTGCTCGCGATCGGGATCTTGTGGCTGTCCCGCGTGGTGAAGGTGACGGTCTGAGATGAACCTCTTCCTCGCCATCGGGCTCGGCGCGATCTACTTCGGGCTGTTCGAGGCGGTCATCACCGCCGGTTCGATCACCCGGGAGCGCCACGCGATCAACCGCTCGCTCGCCGCGGTGGAGAGCTTCCAGGCGGGCCCCCGCGCGGTGCGGCAGCAGGAGCTCGAGCGGCCGTTCGCCGACCGTGTGCTGGGCCCGGTGACCTGGCGCTTCGTCGCGGCTGGACGGCGGCTGACCCCAGAGGAGCGGCTCACCCGGATCCGGCGCCGCCTGGACCTGGCCGGCAACCCACCCGGTTGGGACGTCGACCGCATGGTCGGCCTGAAGGCCCTCGGGCTGATGCTCGGGGTTGTGCTGGGGCTGGTCGTGCCGCCGCTGCTGGGCGCCTCGGTGCCGACCACGATCGCGATCGCGGTCGGGGTCGCACTGCTCGCCTGGTTCGGCCCGGACATGTGGCTGTACCAGGTCGGGTACAACCGCACCGAGCGCATCCGCGCGGAGCTGTCCAACGCCATCGACCTGCTGACCATCTCGGTCGAGGCGGGTCTGGCCTTCGACGCCGCCCTCGCCCAGGTCGCCCGCAACACCCAGGGCCCGCTGGCGCAGGAGTTCTTCCGCGTCCTGCAGGAGATGCAGATCGGCACCGGGCGGCTGGACGCGATGCGCGCGCTGGCCGAGCGCACCGACGTGGACGAGCTGAGGGTGTTCGTCGGGGCGATGGTGCAGGCGGAGGCCTTCGGCATCCCGATCGCCAGCGTGCTGCGGATCCAGTCCCGGGAGATGCGGGTCAAGCGGAGCCAGCGTGCGGAGGAGCAGGCGCAGAAGGTCCCGGTGAAGATTCTGTTCCCGCTGATCTTCTGTATCCTGCCCGCGCTGTTCGTGGTCGTCATCGGCCCGGCGGCACTGACAATCCTGCACAATCTGAACTTCCAGCGCTGAAAGCGGCACAATCTGGACTGTCGGTAGGCGAGAGGGGGGTGAGGCATGGCCCGGCTGCTGCTGGTCACCCGGTCGATGGCTCTCGCGCTCCGGCTCGCCGACACGCACGACGTGATCGAGCACCCGGCCGAGGACATCGACACGCTCGCCCCCGACGACGACGTCGAGGTCGTCGTGCTGGACGTGGCCGACCCCACGACCGCGATGCAGGTGGTCGACGGCCTGCGCTCGCAGGGCCGGGACGTCCCGGTGCTGATCGTGTCCGGATACCAGGCCGAGTGGGCCGCGCTGCTGTCCCTGAACCGGCCGGACGTCTACGTCGTCCCGCTCCCGATCACGCGCAGGTCGTTGCTGCTCGGCATCGCCCGGCTCACCGGCGCTGAAACCGAGAACGACACCCCGGAGCCGAGCGGCCGCCGACGGTCGCTCCCGCCGGGCGACGTCCCCGCCGGCGACCATCCGGGCGGCGAGCCGCCGGACGGGGCCGGCGGTCAGCGGTCTGCACCGCCCAGCCAGCGGCGGCCCGATCACCCGGACACCGTGGAGCAACCGGCGGTGGTCGCACCGGGCGCGGAGCCGAAGAAGTTCCAGATCAGCCGGCGACCG
>JBKPQU010000104.1:0-9950 GCA_046734255.1 Actinomycetota bacterium | reverse complement strand
CGCCGAAGACCTTCTGGCTCCAGAAGCGGTTGTACCTCCCGCTGACCTCGCAGATCAGGAAGTGCACCTGCCGCGCCGCCTCGATCGCGATCAGCACGAGCAGCCAGCGCTGGGACGCCGCGATCTGCTGGACGGCGTCCGCCCAGCCGCCGAGCGGGCTGATCCGCAGGTACTCGTTCCAGACCAGCAGCCCGTAGATCACGCCGAACAGCAGGAGGAACTTGCTCCGGTCCCACAGCGCCAGCGGCTTGCGGGTGCCCTTGGCCTTCCACGGGAAGCGCGGGTCGGGCGCCGCCGGGGCCGGCGCGGTGGGCGGGGGCTCCGCGGTGATGGCCGGGCCTCCCGGACCGAAGCTGCCGGTCGGGCCGGGGACGTCCCCGGGAGTTTGCTCGCTCACGTCGGGTCGCCTCTCAGGGGTGCTTGACGGTGAAGGATCGGGCCACCGTCTCGATCTGCTCTTGGTTGGCCTGGTAGCAGGCGCTGCGGCAGCTGACCACGAGGAAGTGCGCACGGGCCGCCTTGCGGTCGATCACTCCCACCTGGTTGTACATCACCTCGTCCGAGCCCTGGCCGACGACGAACACGATGTGGACGCCGGTGGCACGGTCCGTACGGAACTGTTCGTCCTTGACCAGCCGAAGGTGTAGCTCGGGGAGCCCCTGAGCGGCTCGGCTGATCTTGGCCTGGGCCTGCGCGTCCGCGGTCACCGGGCCGAAGGCGTTGCGCAGCTGGTCGTCGGTGACCTCGGCCGCCTCGTCCTTGGTCAGCGAGTAGGTCTCGGCGATCGCCAGCGGGTCCGCGGGCCTGTCGCTGCGGGCGTGCAGGGCGTCCGGCCGCTTGGCCCCGTCGTAGAAGGCCAGCCAGGTCACCTCCTCGCCGGGCTGGGAGCCTTCCGGGATGACCTTGGCCGGGTCGAGCGTCGTCCAGTTTCTCGGCATGAGGAAGACCACGGTGTCGTCCGGGCTGGAGACGTACCGGAACGCCGGGGAGGAGCAGCCGGACATCACGCCGGACGCCGCCGCCAGGAGGGCTACTGCTGCGGTCGCTCGGGCGCAAAGCCGCACAGATCGCCCAAGCCGCCCCACGCATCCACCTCGCTCCGCAATCGCCGTCCGTCCGGACCCGTCCGCCCGGGTGACGGACGGCGACGCACCTGTTCATCAGCCTCTCACTGACACCAGAGTGTCTTGTCGGGTGCGATTTCGCGACCCCTTACGCCTGGTGTCCAGTGTTGTATTCGCCCGATCGGTGAGGAGTGGGCCTTTCGGGTTGACGCGCGCGTGTCGCGGTAGCGACCGTGGTGGTGCCGCGTAGCGTCGAAACGTCGCCGAGCGACACGCGCGAGGGGAGTCACGATGGCCAGTACCCGTCGCGAGAGTCCGAGTCCCTCGCCCTCCGGATCCTCCTCACCTACCGGTCCCCGCCGACGCGGGGGCCGACGCACGTTCGTCCTGGACACCTCGGTGCTCCTGGCCGACCCGCGGGCGATGTTCCGCTTCGACGAGCACGAGGTGGTCCTGCCGGTGGTCGTGGTCACCGAGTTGGAGGCCAAGCGCCACCATCCCGAGCTGGGCTACTACGCCCGCCAGGCGCTGCGGCTGCTCGACGACCTCCGGGTGCGGCACGGGCGCCTGGACGCCCCGCTGCCCGTCGGTGAGGGGGGCGGCACGCTCCGGGTGGAGCTCAACCACGCGGACCCAGGGGTGCTGCCGGCCGGGTTCCGCTTGGGGGACAACGACAGCCGGATCCTCGCGGTGGCGCGCAGCCTGGCCGCGGACGGCCGTGCCGTCACGCTGGTCAGCAAAGACCTGCCGATGCGGGTCAAGGCATCCGCCGTCGGGCTGGAGGCGGAGGAGTACGAGGCCGGGATGCCGGTCGACACCGGCTGGACCGGCATGGCCGAGCTGTCGATCGGCACCGACGCGATGGCCTCGCTGTACGCCGGGCAGACCCTCGACCTCGACGAGGCTCGGGACCTGCCCTGCCACACCGGACTCGTGCTATCCGGCCCCCGAGGATCGGCCCTGGGGCGGGTGACCCCGAACAAGCAGGTCCGGCTCGTCCGCGGCGACCGGGACGCCTTCGGTGTGCACGGCCGCAGCGCCGAGCAGCGGATAGCCATCGACCTCCTCCTCGACCCGGACATCGGCATCGTCTCGCTGGGCGGCCGTGCCGGGACGGGCAAGTCCGCGCTCGCGCTGTGCGCCGGCCTGGAGGCGGTGCTGGAACGGCGGCAGCACCGCAAGGTCGCGGTCTTCCGCCCCCTGTACGCCGTCGGAGGCCAGGATCTCGGGTACCTGCCCGGCAGCGAGGCGGAGAAGATGAGCCCCTGGGCCCAGGCCGTCTTCGACACCCTCGGCGCGCTGGTTTCCCAGGAGGTCGTCGACGAGGTCATCGACCGGGGCATGCTCGAGGTGCTGCCGCTGACCCACATCCGCGGCCGGTCGCTGCACGACGCCTTCGTGGTCGTCGACGAGGCCCAGTCGCTGGAGCGCAACGTGCTGCTCACCGTGCTCTCCCGGATCGGCCAGAACAGCCGCGTGGTGCTCACGCACGACGTGGCCCAGCGGGACAACCTCCGGGTCGGCCGCCACGACGGGATCGCCGTCGTGATCGAGGCGCTGAAGGGCCACCCGCTCTTCGCGCACATCACGTTGACCCGCTCGGAGCGCTCGCCGGTGGCCGCCCTCGTGACCGAGCTGTTCGAGGGCCTCGCCCCCTAGACGGTCCTGCTGATCTCTTGGGCGAGCGTGACCTGCGTCACGATGATCTACGCTTTGTGACCAAGATTTCGGGATCAATCAGCATCAAACGGTCATAGGTTCCGCGACGGAGTTGCCGGATCAGCGCGCTTCGTGCACGGTTGTGCGCCGTCAGACATCCGCACCACCGGGTCCGCGCCCGTCAGAGACGACGCCGGCCGCACCGCCCGGACGAGGTGCCCGTGCGACGCCGGGGGGAGACCACCACGACGCGCACACAGGCTGTCGCGTTGAGGGCGAACGCCACCCGGCTCCGGGTGCGCCCTCATCAGCCGGTGCGGAGTCAGGTTCACGCGCCAAGACGCGAGGCGTGCGCCCGGAAGGCCCCTGGTGCCGCAACCCTCCCCGATACCCTCCCGACCCCGCCCACACCTCCCTCGCGTCCCTCGCGCACTCATCACCGGACTCGCAGTCGCCGGACGCACGACTGGCCGGTGGCTCTGCGTTCTCGGCGTCCTCGGCGGCCTGTCCGCTCTGGTGATCTACGACCGGACGGGCGAGGAACGCTCCCTGGAGGTCCCGGCCGCGACGAGCGCCGCGGGCCCGGCGTTCGGGGTCGCGGCCGCCGACCTCGCCCGCGCCCAGCCCGCCGAGCCCTCCCCGACCGCGGATGCCGTCATGGACGTCCAACAGGCCCGCGATGCGACTCCCGCCGTGCTGCGGGAGGGGCGCCGGGTGCGGGCGTCCGCCGTGGCCAGGGCACGCGTGATCGCCAGGCAGGAGGCGACGCGGTCCGCGATCCGCGATCCGCGCGGCATCGCGCGGATCATGGTCGCCGACCGCGGCTGGTCGTCGTCCCAGTTCACGTGCCTGAACCTGTTGTGGAACAGGGAGAGTCGCTGGAACTACCGGGCGCGCAACCCCTCCTCGGGCGCATACGGGATCCCGCAGGCGCTGCCCGGCCGAAAGATGGCCAGCGCGGGCGCGGACTGGCGCACGAACCCGGTCACCCAGATCACCTGGGGGCTGGGCTACATCGACGACCTCTACGGCACTCCGTGCGGGGCCTGGTCGCACAGCGAGAGCCATGGCTGGTACTGACGCCGGCACCCGAGTTGTCGGCGGCTGGTTCCGGCCGGTCCGGCGGTCTTCGGCAGCTTGAGTGACGTTCGTCACATTATCAACGCAGAGTAATCGAGTCGTGCGGAATTCCCGAAGGGATCTGACTGTGCGTAGAGAGCAGGCTTGTCCGGCGGCGAAGTTACCGACACGTTTGGGCCCCGTGAGGTCCCCTGCGTCAGCGGACGTCCTGGTGATGTGCGGGGTCACGGGGGCCGCCGCATGAGCGGTCGCCGGGTGGCCCCCGGGGGGCCGTCCTACGCGTGGTCGCGCCGGCCCACCTCTCGTCGAGAAGCCCCTCGCCCCGAGCCTGCTCGGCGTTCCGCGTCTCACCTCACCTCCTACGCCACGAACGCCGGCTACCCGTACGCCGGCACTCCCGCCACGGCCTACCGGCCGGGCCCGGCGGCGCCGGCGGATCCCGCCCATCCCTTCCCGGTCCCGGCCGGCCCCTACCTGGCTGCCGGGACGCGCGGCAGGGCGCGCCACCGGGACACCCCCTCCCGCCCGGTGGGCAAGAGCGTTGTCGTCACCACATCGCGCACGATGGTGCTGGTCGGGCTCGTCGCCGGCGGGTTCAGCGAGGTGAGTGCCGCCACGACGCTGGCCGACGCATCCCCGGACTCCGCGACCGGCGCGGTGCTGGCCGAGACCCGTTCGGCGATCGACGTCGCCGCGCTCCCCGGCCCGGCGCCGTTCGTCGAGGATGCCGTGCTGCTGCGCAACGCCCGCAAGGTGCTCGTCCGGCGGGCGGCCGCCGCGGCCGCCAGGGAGAAGGCCGCGGCGAAGGCCAAGGCGGAGGCGCTGGCGGCGCGAGCGGAGGCCAAGGCCAGGGCGGTGCGCGCCGCCGTGCGCGACCCGAGGGGGATCGCCCGGATCCTCGTATCCGATCGGGGCTGGTCCTCCAGCCAGTTCAGCTGCCTGGACCTCCTGTGGAAGAAGGAGAGCGGCTGGAACTACCGGGCGCGCAACCCGGTCTCGGGTGCCTACGGCATCCCGCAGGCGTTGCCCGGCAGCAAGATGGCCAGCGCCGGATCGGACTGGCGGACCAACCCGGTGACCCAGATCGAATGGGGCCTGGGCTACATCGCCGACATCTACGGCACGCCGTGCGGCGCCTGGTCGCACAGCAAGGCGTTCGGCTGGTACTGAGGGCCCGCGCCGCTCAGGACTGATCGCCGTCCGGTGACCGGACACCGGTCATCGTCGTGACGTCGAGCAGGCGATCGAGGTCCTCCTCACTCAGCCCGGCGTCGTCGGCGATGCCCAGGTCGAGCACGGCGTCGCGGATCGTCATCCGGTGGGCGAGCGCGTGCTTAGCGACCCGCGCGGCATCCTCGTATCCGATCACCCGGGCCAGCGGGGTGACGATCGCGGGCGAGGACTCGGCCATCAGCCGGGCCCGCTCCCGCACCGGCTCCAGCCCGGCGACCGTGCGGTCGGCGAGCAGCCTGGCGGCGGCGGCCAGCAGGCGCGTCTGCTCGATCACAGCACGGGCCATCACGGGCATCATCACGTTCAGCTCGAAGTTCCCGCTGGCCCCGGCCCACGCCACGGTGGCGTCGTGCCCGACGACCTGCGCGCACACCTGAAGCACGGCCTCGGGGACGACGGGGTTGACCTTCCCCGGCATGATCGACGAACCCGGCTGCAGGTCCGGCAGCCGCAACTCACCGAGGCCGGCGGTGGGCCCCGAGGACATCCAACGGAGGTCGTTGCAGATCTTGGTCAGGCTGACCGCGATCGTGCGCAGGGCCCCGGACAGCTCGACGAGTCCGTCCCGCGCCCCCTGCGCCTCGAAGTGGTCCCGGGCCTCGCGCAGCGGCAGGCCCGTCCTCTCGCCCAGCAGCGCGACCACCCGGGCGGCGAACCCGGCCGGCGTGTTGATGCCCGTGCCGACCGCCGTCCCCCCGAGCGGCACCTCGGCCACGCGGGGCAGCGCCGCCTGCAGACGCTCGACGCCGTACCGCACCTGCGCCGCGTAACCCCCGAGCTCCTGGCCGAGGGTGACCGGGGTCGCGTCCATGAGGTGGGTGCGGCCCGCCTTGACCACGTCGGCGCAGCGCCGGGCCTTGTCCTCCCGCGTGGCGGCCAGGTGCTCCAGCGCCGGGACGACGTCTCGCACGACTGCCTCGGTGGCCGCGAGGTGGACGGCGGTGGGGAAGGTGTCGTTGCTCGATTGCGAGGCGTTGACCTGGTCGTTGGGATGCACCGGGCGGCCGAGCCGGCGGCCGGCCAGCGTGGCCACCACCTCGTTGACGTTCATGTTGGTCGAGGTGCCCGAGCCGGTCTGGAACACGTCGACGGGGAAGGCGTCGGCGTGCTCCCCGTCGGCGACCTCGGTGGCGGCCGCCTCGATCGCCGTGGCGACCTCCGGGTCGATCACGCCCAGCTCGGCGTTCACGTGCGCGGCCACCGCCTTGACCCGGGCCAGCGCGCGGATCACCCCCGGCTCGATCCTGACCCCGCTGACCGGGAAGTTCTCCACCGCACGCTGCGTCTGCGCGGCCCACAGCGCCCCCTCCGGCACCAGCACCTCGCCCATCGTGTCGTGCTCGATCCGGTAGCCCGGCGGCGGTGCGGCCGCGGTGGTGGAGTCGGTCTCCTCGTTCGCCATCCGTACATCGTGGTGCGGTCGACGACGGCTGGCCAGTCGCCCCTCGCCCGTCCGCCGAGCCCGCGTAGTTACCGATGGGTACTACGATCACCGGGGTGCCGAGCCGATCAGTCCAGGAGGTCCTCGCCGGGCTGGACGGCGTCCCCGGCTGGCTGACCCGGGAACAGGCCGCGCGGCTGTGGACCGCGGCCAGCAGGCTGGCACCCGGCGCGCGGGTGGTGGAGATCGGCAGCTACCGCGGGCGGTCCACGATCGTGCTCGCCAGCGCCGTCCCGGTCGGCGTCGAGGTGATCGCGATCGACCCGCACGGCGGGAACGACCGCGGCCCGCGACAGGTCCGCGGGGCCGGCGAGGACGGCGAGCGGGACCACGCCGCCTTCACGGCGAACCTGGCTGCGGCAGGGGTCGACGGCCGGGTGAGGCACCTGCGCAAGCCCTCGCAGCGCGCGACCGGCGACGTCCCGGGCCCGGTGGACCTGGTCTACGTCGACGGCGCCCATCGGTACGTGCCCGCGCTGGCCGACCTGCACGCCTGGGGCGGCAAGGTGCGCGACGGCGGCACGCTGCTCGTGCACGACGCCTTCAGCTCGGTCGGCGTGACGCTGGCGCTGCTGAGCGGGCCGGTGTTCGGGGGCCGCTTCCGCTACGTCGGCCGCTCCGGGTCGCTGGCCGAGTACCGGAGGGCGCGGCTCGGCCCGGCCGAGCGGGCCCGCAACGCGGGCCGGCAGCTCGTCGAGCTCGGGTACTTCGCCCGCAACCTGTTGGTCAAGGTGATGATCTTGATCGGCTTGGGCCAGGCCACCCAGTGGCTGGGCGGGACGGGGGAGTGGCCCTACTGATGTCCATGGACGGCCGGTGGACCAGGTAGATCGCGTACTGCAGCTCCCGGCCGTCACGCCTGACCGTGCGCAGCACCTCGCGGCCGCGGACGCCGACCCGGCCCAGCGTCCGCAGCAGCCGCGGCGAGCGGTCGGCCGACCAGACCGCGAGAACCCCGCCCGGCCGCAGCGCGCGGACGGCCCCGGCGAGAAAGCCGCCGCCGTAGACCCCGGCGTTCGCCGGGTGCAGCAGGAACCCCGGTCCGTTGTCGACGTCCAGCAGGACGGCGTCCAGCCGGCCGGCGGGCAGTCGCGGCACCAGGTCGCACACGTCACCGGTGTGCACCCGGACCCGAGGATCCTCCAGGATCCCGGCGGTCGCCGGGACCAGGCCGCCGGCCACCCAGCCGATCACGGCCGGCGACAGCTCGACGACGTCGACGTGGCGTACCCGGTCGTCGGCGAGCACGGCAGCCAGGGTGAAGCCGAGGCCCAGGCCGCCGACCAGCACGTCGAGGCGGCGGTCGCCGTCCAGCGCGCCCAGGGCGACCTCGGCCAGGGCCCGCTCGGTGGAGGTGTCCGAGGTGTCCATGGCGAACAGGCCGCCGCTGATCAGCTCCACCACCTCGCCGCGACGGCGCAACACCAGCTCGCCGTGCTGCTCTTCGGCCCGCGCGAGCACCACCGGCCGAGGGTCGTCGGGACGACCGCTCAGCAGGAGACGTCCTTGACGCCGAACCGGGCCCAGGCCGCGGTCCAGAACACGGCGATGTAGGCGACCGCGGAGACCACGCCGTGCCCGATGGCGCTGAACGCGATCGGGTCGCGCAGCAGGTCGCCGAAGCCGAGCCAGTAGTGCGTCGGGAGGTACGGCGCGATCGACGCGAGCTGCGGGATCTGGTCGCAGATCTGGCTGACCACCGCGATCACCAGCACCGCGATCGTGGCTCCCAGCGGCTGCTCGGTCAGCGTCGAGACGAACAGGCCGATCGCCCCGAGCGCGGACAGGCAGATCGTCATGTACCCGCAGATCAGCAGCAGGCGCCAGGCGCCGGTGGCGAACGGGAGCTCGGTGCCGGACAGCGTGGTCACCGGGCCCCCGCCGAACAGGATCAGCCCCAGCCCGGCCCCGACCGCACCCACCAGCAGCACGGCGGCCGCGGTGAACACCACCACCGCGGCGTACTTCACCGCCACCAACCGCGTGCGGTGCACGGGGACGGCGAGCAGGTAGCGCAGCGTCCCGCTGTTGGCCTCCCCGGCGATCGAGTCCCCGGCGATCGATGCGATCGCGATCGGGAGGAACAGCGGCAGCTCGACGGTCAGCGCGGCCAGCCCGGCGAACAGCCCGTTCTGGGTGATCGAGCTGAAGAAGTCCGGACCCTCACCGGGCCGCGGCCCCGACCGAACCTTGATGATGACGGCGATCAGCACGGGGACCGCGGCGAGCACCGCCATCCCGGCCCAGTTGCGCCGTCGCCCGAAGATCAGCATGAGCTCGGAGCGGAAGAACCGCGAGCTCACCGCCCGCCGGGGGCGGGGCCGCGGTGCCGCGACGGCGACGGCCTCAGCCGCTGACATCGAAACCCTCCCCGGTCAGCTCCACGAACACGTCCTCCAGGTCGGGAAGCAGCGGGCGGAACTCCCGCACCGGCACACCGGCCTGCACCAGCGCGGCGAGCACGGCCTCTGGCTGAGCCTCGCCGAGGAGGGCGTCCACGGCTCCGGCGGCGGGCTCCGCGACCACCCCGGTCAGGCCGAGTCCGGTCAGGACCCGGGCCGCCTCCTCCGGCCGGCTGCCGACCACGCGCACCCTCGGTTCGGCCCGGGCGCGCAACTCGTCCAGCGGTGCCTGCGCCACCAGCCGGCCGAGGTGCATCACGCCGACGTGGGTGCACATGTGCTCGACCTCGCTGAGCAGGTGGCTGGACACGAGCACGGTCGCGCCCGCGGCGGCCAGCCCGCTGATCAGCGCTCGCACCTCGCGGGTGCCCTGCGGGTCGAGCCCGTTGGTCGGCTCGTCCAGGATCAGCAGCTCCCGCGGGCCCAGCAGCGCCGCGGCGATCGCCAGCCGCTGCCGCATGCCGAGGGAGTACGCGCGGTACCGCTTGCCCGCCGCGGCGAGCAGTCCGACCCGTTCCAGCGCCTCCCCGACCCGGCGGCGTGCCGTCGCGGGGTCCGCGGTGCGGTCTGCGGCGTCCAGCCGGTGCAGGTTGGAGCGGCCGGACAGGTACGGGTGGAACGCCGGCCCCTCGACCAGCGACCCCACCCGCGGCAGCACGGAACCGGCACCCGCCGGCATCGGCTCGCCGAGCAGGTCGTGCCGCCCGGCGGTGGGCCGGATCAGGCCGAGCAGCAGCCGGATCGTCGTGGTCTTGCCCGACCCGTTGGGGCCGAGGAACCCGTAGACCGCACCCCGCGGCACCTCGAGGTCGATGCGGTCGACGGCGACCTGGCCGGAGCGGAAGCGCTTGGTCAGTCCGAGGGTGCGCACCGCGAGCTCGCTCGAGGTGGCGGCCGGCGCGCCGGTACCGTCGCCGGTCGCCTCGACCGGCTCGACAGCTTCCCCCAGCATGCCCTCCAGCATGCCGTTCCGGGCGCCGGCCGCCCCGCCGGCGGCGGCCGACCGCGTGTCGGCTGTGGCGGCGGCCGCGGGCGTGCTGCGCGCGGACACTCAGCGGGCCTGCGCCTGTC
>JBKPQU010000103.1:0-5125 GCA_046734255.1 Actinomycetota bacterium | reverse complement strand
CACCGGCACCGAGCCGCCGGCGGGCAGCAGGGGCTGCGCGGTGACGTCGTCCGCCAGCAGCGCGGCGGTGCCCAGCCCGCAGGCGTAGGGCAGGTCGGGAAGCGCGGCCGCCAGCGCGACGCCGGCCGAGAGGCCGACGCTGGTGTCCAGCGCCGAGGAGACCACCACCGGGAGCCCGTGGTCGGCACCCAGGGTGGCGGCCACCTCGAACGCGGCCCGGACGCCCCCCAGCGGCGCGACCTTGACGACCACGACGTCGGCGGCCTCGGCCAGCGCGATCCGGAGGGGGTCGCCGGCCTTGCGCACGCTCTCGTCCGCCGCGACCGGGACGTCGACCCCGGCCCGGGCCAGGCCGGCCCGGACGGCGCGCAGGTCGTCGAGCGTGCGGCTGGGCTGCTCGGCGTACTCCAGCCCGTACGGCGCCAGCGCGGCCAGCGCCCGGACCGCCTCCTCCGGCGTCCAGGCGCCGTTGGCGTCGACCCGGATCCGGCCGGAGAAGCCGAGGACGTCGCGGACCGCCGCCACCCGGTCGACGTCCTCGGCCATCGACTGCCCGCCCTCGGCGACCTTGACCTTGACCGTGCCGCAGCCGGGGAAGCGCTCGAGCACGCCGCGCACCCGGTCCGCGGCCACGGCCGGCAGGGTGGCATTGACCGGCACGGACGCGCGCACCGGCGCCGGCCACGCCCGGCGTCCCCAGGCGGCCTCGAGCGCGGCCGCCAGCCAGCGCGCGGACTCCTCGTCGCCGTACTCCTCGAATGGCGCGAACTCCCCCCAGCCGCCCGGCCCCTCGATCAGCACCGCCTCGCGGCGGGTCAGGCCGCGGAAGCGCACCCGCAGCGGGACAGCGACGACGTGGCAGCGGGCCAGCACGTCCTCGACGGCGACCTGGGCCGGCACGCCGTGCAGGCTACCGTCGCCCAGCCCTGCCCCTAGAGTCGCGACCGTGAGCAGCCAGGAGGTATCCGAGATCTTCGACCCGGCGGCCTGGGAGGCGGTGGCGGGTTTCGGGTTCACGGACATCACCTACCACCGGTGCGTCCTGCCGGGCCCGGCCGGGGGCACGGTGCGGGTGGCCTTCGACCGGCCGGAGGTGCGCAACGCGTTCCGGCCGCACACGGTCGACGAGCTGTACACCGCGCTGGAGCACGCCCGGACGAGCCCGGACGTCGGCTGCGTGCTGCTGACCGGCAACGGGCCGAGCCCGCGGGACGGCGGGTGGGCCTTCTGCTCCGGCGGCGACCAGCGGATCCGCGGGCGGTCGGGGTACATGTACGCCGAGGGCGAGGGCGCCGAGTCCGTGGACGCCGTCCGGGCGGCGGCACACGGCGGGCGGCTGCACATCCTCGAGGTGCAGCGGCTGATCCGGATGATGCCCAAGGTGGTCGTGGCCGTCGTCCCGGGCTGGGCCGCGGGCGGCGGGCACAGCCTGCACGTGGTCTGCGACCTGACGATCGCCAGCCGGCAGCATGCCCGGTTCAAGCAGACCGACGCCGACGTCGCCAGCTTCGACGGCGGGTTCGGGTCGGCGTACCTGGCCAAGATGGTCGGGCAGAAGTTCGCCCGGGAGATCTTCTTCCTCGGCCGGGCGTACGACGCGGAGACGATGCACCGGATGGGCGCGGTGAACCTCGTCGCCGAGCACGCCGAGCTGGAGCACGCGGCGCTGGAGGTCGCGGGCGAGATCAACGCGAAGAGCCCGACCGCGCAGCGGATGTTGAAGTTCGCCTTCAACCTTGTCGACGACGGCCTGGTCGGGCAGCAGGTGTTCGCCGGCGAGGCGACCCGGCTCGCGTACATGGCGGATGAGGCGGTCGAGGGCCGGGATGCGTTCCTGGAGAAGCGCCCGCCGGACTACTCGCGCTTCCCCCGTTACTACTGAGCCCGCGCTGCCGCGCTGCTACCAGAGCAGCCGGCGCAGCCGCTCGCGGAACGATGGCGGGCGGGGTGGAGGCACCTCCCGGGCGCGCGCGCAGACCGCGCAATCCACACGCTCGCAGGCGTTCTCGTGCTCCTCGGTCATCAGGCGCATGGCCTCGACGAGGTACTCGTCGGAGAAGCGCCAGACCAGGTCCTCGCGACCCTCCTCGATCGCAGCGTTGACCAGCCACACGTAGTGGTCGTGCAGGTCGTGGAGACGCTGGGTCTCGTTCCCCTGGGCTGGCACGGCTTCTCGCTTCCGGTGACCTGGGACCTCGCGGCCCCTCGGCAGGTCTGGGCCGCCTGCCTCACAGTGTGAACCAGCGGACCGCCGCTCGTCAGCTAGGTCTGACCCGAAGCGCCGACCACACTCCGTCGATCGCGACCTGGCGCACCGGTTGGACGCCGAGGGTCAGCAGGACGTCGCGCAGCCGGTCCCGGTTGAGGTCGGTGCCGAGGCTTCCCGCCTTCGGGTAGGCCACCCACGCCAGCCGGTCGTCCCGCCCGGCGTCGATCGCCGGCCGCGCGCCGTCCGGGACCTCGGCGGACAGGCGGACGAAGGCGATCACCGCGTCGGCGCGGGCCGGGTCGGGGACGGCGGTGGAGCCGTCCGGGAGCGTCAGGTCCAGGCCCTCCGGCGCTCCCACGACCGCGACCGTCTGCCCCGCCTTGATCTGCAGCTTGCTCGCAAGATCCACGACGCCAGTGTGGGACGGGCCGGAGGGCCGTACAAGTCGGTGGCTCAGCGACCCGTCGCCGGCCGGGCCGCTCGTCTCATGGCCACCTCGACGCTGGTCGGCGACCGCGGGATCACGGTGGCGAGCTGCGCCATCGCGTCGTCGCAGATCCGTTGCAGCGCCCGTAACGACAGCTGGTCGGCCATCCCGGCCATCCCCATCCTGGGCATCACCACGGTGGTGCCGCGCAGTCGGGTGCCGCCGCCGTCGACCGGCTCGAAGAGCCGGCGGTTGTCCTGGTCGGGCCGGCCGACCTGGTGCGCGAGGTACCGGAACAGCCGCGGGGGCTCCCACTCGGTGAGCTCCAGCTCGTACCGGACCATTCTCCCGAGGAACTGAGCCTCCACCCACGCCCGCCCGCCGGGCCGCCCCCAGTCGCCCGACGCCTGCGCGGCCTTGATCGTGCTGAAGAACCGCGGCCAGGTCACGGGGTCGGAGACGAAACGGAAGGCCTCGACCGGGGGGACCGGGAGGACAACCTCGTAGGAGATCTGGTTCATCGGTCCCCCGTCACGGCGCTGGCTTTAGCGTTCAACCATAGAATCCTCCCGCTTCGGCCGGTTTTTCGGTAGAGCCCGGAGTGTCGGGTGACGGGCCAGATGTGCCGACCGCGACGACCGCCGCGGGAAGTGTCCCTCGTCCGCTCCCCGGTGCCCCGCTCGTTCCGGCGATCGTGCCGGCGATCGTGCCGGCGATCGTGCCGGCGATCGTGCCGGCGATCGTGCCGGCGATCGTGCCGGACTGCGCGGTGGCGCTCGCATCATCGATGCCCACGGCGTGACACCGTGCCCACAGGAAGCCCACGGTGTCACACCGTGGGCAGCAGATCGGGGCTCGGACGATCGGACGACAGTTGGGCGACGGCGTCGGCCGACCCGTCAGGACAGGACGATCTCGCGGTGCAGGACGCGGTGGCGGAGGGCGGCGCGGAAGAGCGCGGGCACTCCGGGCCGGGCCTTCAGCGTGCGGTCGAGCAGGGCACCGCTCTCCTCGACGAGCTCGAGCCAGCGCAGGTCCCGCAGGACGGTGAAGAACAGGCCGCTGGTGTCGGCGTCGGTGGACTCACGGCGGCCGGCGACACGCCATCCGGACTCGGTGACCACCGCCTGGACGAGCGCGCGCACATCGCCCTCGGCGACCACGTCGCCGGGCTCCAGGACGGCGATCACGACCTCCCAGGTGACCGCGAGCGCGGAGTAGTCGGGGCCGATCAGCCCCGCGGCGACGGCGTTCCACAGGACCCGGCCGTCGGCGACGGCGTCCCGGCCGGTCGGGGTGAGCATCAGCCGCGGGCCGCGCCGCCGGACGAGCCCGAGCCGGTGCGCCGCCTCGCGCAGCACGAGCACGGGGTAGGCGTCGACCTCGCGGTTCGAGGCTCCGATCAGCTCCTCACGCCAGCCCAGCTCGTCCAGCGCGCGGGACACCGTCCGCGGTGACAGGTACCCCGCCGCGGTCAGCGTGACCCCCTCGCCGATCTCGGTGAGCAGCCAGTCCAGCGGGCGCAGCATGGCCCGGGCGGGTGCGGCCAGCCCGCTGTCCACGGGTTCGCGCAGCCGCGCCTCCAGCGGCGCCAGCAGCGCGCCGCGGGTGGTCGAGCGCGGGCCGCGGATCCACCGGTTCACCCGCTCGTCGAGAACACCCTCGTAGGGCGCGCGGCCGCCCAGGTCCGGGTGCGGCGCGGTGAGCACGCCGATCGTGATCTCCGCCTGCTGGTCCCGCCAGCCGCGGGCCCCCGGCTGAAGGTTCCCCGCCGCGACCTCCAGCTCCAGCCGGTCCGCGACCGCCTCCAGGGCGTGCGCCTCGGCGGGACCCATCACGGCGCCCCAGGTGAGCAGCTCGGTGTGCGGCGGCTCGATCCCGGACCGCTGCAGCGCCCGGCGGATCATCGTGCGACCCCGGTCCGGCGCGGCGTCCCCGGTCAGCAGGATCTGCTGGGTGGTCTCCCCCCGCGCGATCTCCGCGTAGCGGTGCATGCCGAGGGCGTCCAGCAGCGCCGCCAGGGCCTGGGCCGCCTGCCAGCGCTTGGCCGGCTCGGTCGGCCAGGAGCGGACCAGCCGGTCCCAGCAGAACTGCTGCAGCCGCCACTGCGTGACCGCCTGCGGACCATCGCCGCCGGTCAGAGCCTCCCAGCTGGCCCGAGCCTCCTCGGCGAGATCGGGCTCGACCTGGGCAAGGGCCGCCAGCGCCTGTTCGACCGAGAGCACGGACGGAAGCCTGCCATCTCGGTCCGTCGACGTGAACTGACACGCGGTAACACGCCCGAAGGTGCCTGTCGGCATCGACCGGTTATCTCGTGGCACAGACCACTTACAGTGCACGGCGTGACCCCTCGGGCCCTGAGACCTGTGGCGCTGCCGGCCGGGCAGGCGCTGCTCGGGTGCCTGCCCGCCCTGTCCGCCGCTCTGGCCGGGGACGGCCCCGCGCTGCTGCCGCACCCGCTCGATGCGCCGCCGCCGGCCGCGTTGCAC